>CAZJFY010000001.1:0-49053 GCA_964545225.1 uncultured bacterium
TCTATCCTAGGAGGAAGGAAAACATTCGTTAATCTTGTAAAACCTTCTCTTACTACTAAGGTTTCTAACAGAGGTTTTGTTTCTAAAGTTAAAGGTTTCTTTAGCAATATATGGCATACGGTTTCACCTTTTTTACAAACCTACTTACAGTACAAGCTAGCTCAACAGCAGTTAAAATGGCAGGCAAAACTAATGCAAATGGGAGGTCCTAGCTTTTTAACTACACAACCTCCTTCAACTCCTCCTCCTCCGCCGCCTTCCCCTTCATCTTCATCTTTACCATCATCACCCCCATCTTCTTCCGTTCAATCAGCATTAGTTTCAACCTCATATTCTTCTTCTTTTAGTGATAAAAAATACTTGTTGTTAGGAGGAGGGGTTCTTTTACTCGTATTGCTTTTAACGATGATGCGCAGGGAGTGAACATGAGAAAGTTGCTTGTGGTTTCTTCTTTTGCTCTTATAGGATATTTTTTGTATAAGGCTTTTGGCGAATCTAGTTATGCTAGTGTCGGACCAGGAGTAAGGGTTTCTCGTCCTTCGTTAATTGAAAGGATTTTATTAGATTCTTATCCTTTTGATCCTGAAAGATTTATACGCTACAGATGTATCCGTCCAGTTGATACAGTGCTGCGTAACTTTAGCTCTGGAGCTAGGCGGGTGCTTAGATACAAAAAACTGGCTCAAAGGTGGGGAGATTACTGGGGTGTTCCTTGGGTCTTAGTGTTAGCTATTATTGGAACCGAGAGCGGTGGCGATCCTTATGTTGATAGGAGAGAAGTCGCTGTTGGTGATGTTAGTAGAGGGCTTATGCAATTATTGCTTAGGACAGCCAGATTCATGGGATATAAAGGTAGCCCCTCCGGGTTGTATGATCCCTCGACAAATATTTACTACGGAACTAAGTATCTAAGATACCTCTATAACAAATATCACAACTGGTTGGATGTTATAGCAGCTTATAATGCTGGCAAACCAAGGGGAGAGGGAAATGGGTGTTACTACAATCAACGGTATGTTAATAAAGTTGTTTCTTGGCTTTATGGGTTTAAGAAAATAATGGGAATAGGAGGTTAAATATGCTGCCGGTGGTTGCTGCTTTGGCTTCTGCGGGGTTGAATTTATTAGCTGATGCGGTGAAAGCTAAGGGCAAAAAGATAGTGGAGAAAAAGCTAGGCATCAAGTTACCTGAGAAGCCGGAAGAGCTTACGCCTGAGAAAGTTGAAGAGCTGCATAGAATTGAGATTGATCACGAAATAGATTTGATGACGATGATAAGAGATTCTATTGAAAGTATTTCGGATTATAAGAAGTTTGAAGTTGCAGATAGGATTAGTGCTAGGCAGCATGAGGTTGCTCTAGCTACTAGTGGACAAGTCCCTGCTCTATTAAAGTATGTAAAACCTTTATTAGCTTTATTAATCACATTTCTTTGTGGAGGGTTGGTGTTTATTTTACTATTTGTTGGTGTTCCTCAAAATAAAAAGGAAATTGTTATGTTTGCTTTAGGCTCTGCTTTATCAATGTGGGGGATGGTAGTTTCGTATTATTTCGGTACATCTGAAAGCTCTTCTTATAAAGATAAAGTTTTTGAACTTCTTTTAAAAACAACAAAGCAAGAGGGCGAGAATTATGGTTCTAGAGCCTAAACTTGTTATGAAGGGCAACAGGTTTTTTATAGAACCTGTTGAAGATGGGTCATTGTTTTCTTATGATTACGGCATAGTCGAAAAGATTCTAGAGAAGGTTAAAGAGGTTCTTAGGAACTTTGAGCTTGGTTCTTTTGTTCCTGATTGTAGTTTATCTTTTAGATTGCTTAAAATTCACGGCAGTCGAGGAGATTTTTTAGTTAAACCTGATGATAGATATAAGCTTTGTATTGTTCCTGTATCTTCAAACAAAGTTCTTATATTGTCGTTTCCTAGCGATTGTCGCATCTTTTTGGACAGAAAAGAAGGAGTTTTAAATAGAGTTGTTGTTGATGCAGTTAATGGTTTGAAAGGTAGTGTTTGTGCTGTTGGTTTAGGCAAGTTTACTGAAGATGAGCTTTTGTCTCTTGTTAAGATTATACACGGGGGTAAGTGATGGCGATACTTGGAAATATACGAGATTCTTGGACAAATAGGCCCCCTGGGCATGGATATCGTAGCTACCCTGTTGTAGTTATTAGGGAATATGAATATCACATAAGTATATTGGATTGTCCTTGTAAGAAGTCAACTTTAGAGCCTGTTCCGTTCGCTCATTTTGATACTTACGATCTTTCGTACTTTTATTTTGCTCAGGAGCAGAATTTAATTAGAGCTTTTACTAGAAACGCGGTTTCTCCTTTTGCTCAGAACGGTAAAAAGTCAGATAATACTTGGCTATTAGCAAGACATGTTGGAACTGTTGATTTCAACTCGTTGTTTTATGATAAACATTCAATAGTCTGGTATCACGATTTCCGATCAGGAACCACGTACTTTCCTCATTTGTTTACTTCAACTTATAGATGTTTTACAACTAATTGGATAATTGAGGCCTTTGAACCATCAGAAGGAGTTATGAATCTTAAGTTGTGTTCGACAGGAGCATGTTTTACTAAACAACTTAGAGACCAGTCGCTTCTAGCTGCTTTTATTGATAATGAAGGTACCACTTATTGGATAAGCGAGGGCGTTGATAGTTATTACCAGCAGCGACCTTCTAGCGATCTTCTAATTTCTCGAATTGATACATTAGGTAGACCGGGTGGCGATATTTCAAAAGATATTAGCGGTCCTCTTGGGGTTATTGTTGACTTTGATCCTGAGCTTAAAACACTATTGTGGACGCGGCAAAGATATTTAGAAGTTAACAACTCACTTCAAGTTAATGTTTACGAGTCTATTACTAATTCTTCACGCACGGTGGATGTACCAATTCGCTGGCCTATTTTTATTTCTCACTGGTGTAAGGTTAGCGACAGTAATACGGATGCGGTGTTTTTGACTTGCGGTTTTGATCCGAATTCTGGGTATGTTAGCTTTTATACCATTCCATTTAATAAAGCATCTCTTACTTTTGGCTCTCCGTCCCGGATTTACGACGCTTTTTATGTCTCATCAGATCCTCAGTCTGCAGGATTTTTAAACGGACATGACATTTCTTATGAAATTGTTAAAATGCAGCCCTTTAAAGTTAACGACACCCTCTTTATCATAGCTTGGATGGAGATAAAAAAAGGGTTTGATAGAGGGTACAGAATTAACCATTTCAGTGATGCTAACGGTCGTTCCCTTTCAAGGGTTATATTGTTTAAATATTCTAACGGCTCGCTCCAAGTTGTTGACGATAAAAATGTTCCCCTTGAGCCGGTTTCCGGAGGTATTTTTGTTGAAGGGGGGTATGGCAAGCTTTTTAATGATAAAGCATCTGTTGATGTTTTTATTGATTTTACTAACGAGAGGGTATTTTTCTCAGATCCTATCTATACCGGGTATCTTGTATTATGCCTTGATGAGTGTGGTAGATTTTGGGGAGTAACGAGGGATTATAACTTAGAGCTTTTTGGCCCTAGGCTGCCGTATAGGTTTGAATTTAAAATTGAAGTTGACGAGCATCAACCATCCTCGTTCCCGGTTGATGGAAGGATTAAGATGGACATTTTTGATTATAGGGGACAAAGAATTGAAGCTGATGTCTTATTGGTTATTACTACTCCTGAAGTTTGTGAGTTTGCAGATGGTGGTTATAAGAAGCTGGTGACAACTTCTACCGAGGGTGTAACAGAGGTTCCTATAAAGGTAAAGAGGGGAGGATTGATTGTCGTTGATAGGATAATCAAAAGACTAGGAGGGTAATGTTATGCCTAGGATTTTTGTTTCTACTGCTGTCTATGATAGATATACAAATCGGTATTCTTTGCCGGGAAATGAAGGTAGAATTCTTTCTTCACATTTAACTGCTTATCGTATAAAGGACTACTTAATAGTCAACGGTAGGGTTTACGATGTAAAGAAGGGCTTTAGAATGGTTCATCCGCCGTGGGAGGCTTCTAGTATACCCGTTAGATGTGAAGATAGGTTTCTCTACCCTATTGTTTTTAGAGAGTTGTTTCATTTTGCGGTCCCGAAGGATAGGATGAATCTTAATAATGCTATTTCTGCTATGACAGGTTTTAATCTTCCTTTTAAGTGCAAGCTTCCAAGTAGATTTTCTACTACTGTTGTATGGAATGAAGGGAAATATTACTACTATCATGTCACAAATCGAAGTAATCAGACTAGTAATAGGGTGCGTGTGGTTAAGGTTAAATGGTCTGACTTAGAGAAAAAAGTTGTTTCTCCAGAGCTTTTAAGTTTTACTAGTGGTGGACAGTATAGATTGTTTGAGATTATTCATTATCTCTTGGACGAGACGGGTACTTTTTCTGGGCTTCCGGTTAGCTATACCAACGATCAATGCGCTAACTTTTATTGTGCCCACATTCTAGGTTGGAGTTTTAAAGTGCAATATGCTATCGCTGGCAATTCACCTTTTGGATTGTATTCTTCTGCGTTAGATTGGCCTTTGCGAATAGTTAGGGTGCCAATTTTTATTGGTGTTGTTGGTGACTATGTTTACTTTTATACTTCATCCTGTGCCGTTAAGCAGCCTGCTATTAGGAGGGTCAAGTATGACGGCACGACCGATGAGCCTGTTAGATATTCTACTTTAAGCTTCCCGTATAATATTACTTCTGTTCCCACAGCTTCTTTTGCACAAGACGGAGGTTTTAGATGGTATAAGTTTGTTTATGACAATAATAACCCTGAGATCTGTTTGTGTTCTTATGATCCGAACAACAATCCTACTTCTGTATCCTATCAACCTTGTTCCATTGATACACTTCCTGAAGAGATGAATTTTAAGAATTACATTCCTAATGGCACTTTAGCTCATGGCAATGTTATTAATGCTGAGCTCGTAGAAAAAGATGGCAAAAAATACATTGTTCTCATGCCAATGAACTTTGTAGGCATGGTTGGGAGCGGCTTCGATCAGTCTAAGAATGTTTTTAACTCTAATCTTCACTTTAACCCAGCTTGTATGAAAATGTATTTGTTTGAGATTGTTAGCGATACTGAGCTCAGATTTGTTGGTAGTAAGAACATTCCTTGGAATACGCTATACATTGCCCCTCCTAGGGAAAGAGGAGATTGGACGAAGTGTTTTGTAATTTGGACACCTGAAAAAGCTTACTTCTGCAGACTAACCTGCGACGAGAGGGTTTATGAAATATATTACACTCTGTCGTTTGTAACTAGATCAGATTATCCTGAACACTTGTATTGTTTGACATACGATGACGATCTTATAGGTATTGGCACTTTAAGTTCTTATTATCTTAGAAATACCGATTATCAGATCTGGCTTCCTACTCACCTTTATCTACTTAGTGAAAACTTACCTGAGATAATTGATGTTATCCCTGAGCGTGATTATTATGACTATCAAGGACAACCTATTAACTCCTACTTACTTCTTGATATTAAAAATTACCTTGGTGACAGGATACGCTCTGTTGTTAGGCTTAGGATAACCACTTCAAACGCAGTATTTGAAAATGGCAGTAGGGTGATTGAGGTTACTTCCTCGACTGAACAACCTACTAGAGTTAACTTTACTGTTAACGGTAGGGGCTCTATTGAAATAGTTGTTGAATATGTAAAGCCTATCTTTGAGCAGTAATGGCCTGGGTAGAAATCAAAACGGAAAGTTTTACTTTTTGTGTAGAGCCTGATATTAATAAGATTGGCGACCTTAATGCCGGTTCGCTAGATTCATCTTCTAATTTTATTGCTCATTCTGAGTGCGTTTTACAGGTGTCTTCTAAGGTTACTATTGATGGCTTTCAATCATCTGGTCCTATTTGGAAGCTATCTCAGGGCAACAATAGGGTTATGTTTGCCAAGTGTTCTTATATCCCAGTGCCCGAAACAAATTCATTCAAACCTTCCTCTTCTTACAGCCAGATGATGAATGCTCAGGGACTTACTTGGGCAGTAGGAGAAAAGCTTGTTTTTAAAGGAACCCAAGTCTCTTCTTTTCCTTCTCTGTTTGTCGGTGAGTTTGAATTCGCTGGGAGTGGTGAGGTAGAGAATGCTGAGAATGGTGTTTGTCAGAGCGTTCCTCCCCAATATGTATTGGATTCCCAACTTTATTCAAAAGAGTATTGGGAAGTAGTGAATTCTAAGTCTGAGACTCTTTTTGTTCCTTCTTGTTCTCCTGTTATGGTTGTGTCTGAGGGGGTTAGCTTTTTGCATAATAGAAGTAATAAATTTTACTCCTTTAATCTTGTTTCTTGCCCTACTTTAGATCTTAAACTACAAAACTTCTATACTTACAAGGTTATTGATAAGATAAATACTATTGAAGGTGGAGTTTGTAAAGCAAGCCGCGAAGCTGTTTTTGTTTCTTCTCCTGATGTTTTTGAGCCTGTTGATCGACTTGGGGATATGGTTGTGGTTAGGGGAACAGATCAGTTTAATGTGTATGTAATAGTTTTTAATCCTATTTTGGATATAGAAATTGATTTACCAGATGCAAATTATAAGGTTGATGGTGTAGAAATTCCTGCCAATATTGAAGTTGATTTTGAGAACAAGAAGTTGAGGATAAAGTATCTGATTAATGAGAACCAAACTATTGTTTTAAAGGATAACGAAAACAACTCTTATTATGTTAGAATAGTACCGATGTTTATAAATAACTTCCTCAAACCTGAAGGGTAATGGAGGAGCGATGGCGCTGGTTAGTTGTTATGCTCCTGAGTACGAAGGTTTTGTAGAATTTGATAAAACTGTAAGTTTAAATGGTTTTTTGTTTGATAAGGTTTCCTTGTTTCCTACTATGTATTCTACAAATTTAGAAAAGCGAATTTTGTTTGCTCCTATTAGTTATGTTAGCCCTAATATTTGTTCTTATTCTGCTGCTTTTAATAACAAAACTTTTAGCTTTCCTGTTGCTGCGGATGAAAGATTCAATTTACTTAAGACCTGTTTAGTAAGGACATTGGATAGCGGTAATAAAAAGTTTGCTTTTGTTGCTGCTGCTTCTTCAGGTGATCCTTGTTTTGTTGTAAGGCTGTATTCTGGAACTGATACACAAATTTCTTTTGAAAAAGAGGTTAGTTTTGATGGATGCCCTGTGTTGATGTATCTTGCGGATGTTTTTCCTTCTAATCAAGATTTTATGGTTGTATATGTTGGTGGAGATGATAAAATTAGATTTGCGAGGGTTCCACCATCTGGTGATTCTTATTCTCTCCTTTTAAGTGACGATACCGGTTATATCACTCACACCTTTCCTTCGGCTATTAAGTATCTTGGATGGATAAACAGCAATCATTATTTTGCCACAATTGCTACAACTAGCAATGTTAATGAAAGAGTGGTCAGGATTTACAAGGTAGATGTTTCGACACAAACAGCTTCACTTGAACATGAGGCGAGTTTAAGCGGATATGACATTGATTCTACTGTTGACGCGGCTTTGGTTTCTTTAAAGAGAGAAGATGGAGCAATTTATACCTTTTGTTTCTATCCGGGCGCGGCAAGTGAGTTGAAGATTAGGGGATTACTTATAGAGACTGGAGGTAATATTAATGAAATAGATGTTTCTCTTGATTTTGGAGAACATCAACCTTCTTACATACTTGCCGGATTACAAGGTTCTTTACAAGGTGTTGGAATGGTTAATGGCGAAAAAGCGGTTTTATTATCTCTTTCTCATACTTATAGGATAGTGAAGAATGCCAACAACATTCCGTGCGCATATTTCGGATACGCTTCTAGTTGGTTTAAAAGTATGTTTTCTACTTGGCAATTTGACGAAGGCCAGTCAAAGATGGTTTTAAAGGATCTTGTTAAAACTG
This sequence comes from uncultured bacterium, assembly GCA_964545225.1. Classification (GTDB taxonomy): domain Bacteria; phylum Aquificota; class Aquificia; order Desulfurobacteriales; family Desulfurobacteriaceae; genus CAZJFY01. The sequence continues at coordinate 7,879 of CAZJFY010000001.1, forward strand.
ATCTTAGGCCTGTTAACTTTCTTTTACCTCTTGATAACTCTATGAGCAAGTTTTATGTTCACTATGTTTATGGGCTAGGCAAGCTAAGTGTTAATAGTGAATTTGGAATTAAACTTGTTCCTGTTGTAACTGATAACAGGTACATGTTTGTTGGTTTTACTTCTGATGGAAAAATGTGGGGTGTTACTTCTGACAGCATAGAGCTTCTTCCTTTTTACAGAGTTGCTAAGGCGGTAAATATTACTTGGGAGAGGGAAGATTATAACTTTCAGGGTGAAGAGATAAATACTCACATAACTGTTTCTGTTGCAGATGAAGATGGAAACGCAATTTCTGGAAGGGTGAGGCTTTCTGTTTTAACTTCTAACGCTATCTTTTCCGATAGTTCTTCTTATGAGCTTACTGTTGATGTTCCGGAAGATGGCGCTACCATACCTGTTAAAATTACGGGTCCGGGACTGATTGTCTTAGAAAGCACGATACTAGAATAGCGGGGTTGTGTATGATAGCTACACGGAGTGATTTTGTAGTGATTGATGGTATCTATTGGTTGACTTATAAAGCCACTTTTGATGTTTCTAGGAATTTGCCGGTTAAAGTGCGTGGATGCGACCAAGAAGAAACGCAGGTTTTCCCTATTGCTATTAATGGAAAGGAGTTTGTTTCCAGTGTTGAACTAAGAAACGCACACTGGTCATGGAGGAATAGTTGGGGTCTGTATGATATTGTGGATATATTTTTACCTGTTTTTACGCCCCTACCTTCTCCTATGGGCAATAGATATCTTTGTGGTCTTAAAAGTAGTGATGAGTGTGTTCTATTAAGAAGTAGTGTATATAACAGAACAAGGCGAGAGATTAATTATGTTAGTAATTTACATACCCGTGATGATCAGATTTTTATAGACACTTCCAATGATTGGGGGCTTGTCTTAACACCCTATCATACTACTAGCGGATCCACCCTTATGAAAGGCGGAATGATAGGGGTGCTCGAATATCAGAATGGAGAATACTCGGTTAGATACTATGGGGAGGGCGGAGGACATTATATTTTCACCCATAATGTTGTTTTTTTACCTCCTGATAGATTTTTGTGTGCTATGTCTGATTGGACGCGGCAGGATCCCTGGAAGTTTATATTTAGGTTAACTGCTTACGATCGGTCCTTTAATGTATATGGTAGTCCTGTTTGGACGAGTTTTACTGGTAAGATAACTTATACAATAGGTTCGTATGCTTCACGTTTTTGTGAGTTTGGTCTTCAGTTTTGTGGTTGTCCTTATGATGGCGAAGAAGTTCTATGTTATGATAAACATAGAGGTTCGTTTTTTGTGGTTTCCCGGTTTAATGTGGATGGTGATGCTGTTCAGATTGTTCCTTATTATCATCCTTCTTTTTTTGATTTCTGTACCTACTTCAGCTGCCAAAGGCCTAGGTGGAGACATACAGAATATTACTACTTTATTCTTCCTTTTAGATTTTTAATGTTTTTTGATTGGTTTGAGGATGTTCCAGTTTTATTTTTCTTTTCTTTTGTTCCTAGTGTTGTTAATAGAACGAGTTCACTGTTATTATTCTCTATCTGGTATAAACATAGAGGGGAAGAAGTAAGTCATCTGTTAGGTGTTTGTAGTTCTTCCTGGAGCTCTGATAGATATTTCAATAACCCGACTTTTTTATTAGTGTATTTATTTGATCGCGCTCAGAGGCAGCTTACTCTACTTGATTCTATTATGACTCTCGGCACTTCTAAATTTCTTACGGCTTTTCTAAGAATAGAAACTGGTAGATACCTGGCTTCGTTCTATGATTACTCTCGTCATAAAACTATAATTGAGGAAATTACCTTTGATCCTGGTGAGGGTAAGCTACACAGAAGACCTTTGTTTGAAGTTAACGAGTATCCAGTGGGTTATCTTGCAGTAGCTAATGTTGGAGGAAGAGAAAAGATTCTGTATCAGATAGATCATAACCATCCTTTGGTTGTATTAGGCGAAGGCACTACTTCGTTTTTGAATATAAACTTAGTTCCTGCCCATTCACCAACATTCCCGTTTAATGCGGTTTTAAAAGTTTCTGCCTTAGATGCCTTCGGAAATAGATCGTTTGCTAGAGTGTTGCTGAGATGTGAAACATCTAATATTAAGTTTGCCGATGGGTTTACTCAAAAGGTAGTAACGATATATCCGAATGAGGACTTAGAAATACCAGTGATTGTATCATCTCCCGGTAAAACAGTTGTTACTGGTAGGATTCTGGAGGCCTTGCTGTGATACTCAAGGGTTATTCTGTTAAGAGCCGGCTTTTTAGAGACGGGCATAATCTAAGAACCGCAGGTAGAGATAGGTACGATACTAAGTGCGTTTCGTTCCCGGCTTATCCGTCTGACTGTTTGGTTGATTTAGTGCTCCCTGATTCACCTTTATTTCATCCATCTTATTTGCCCGGAACTGTGGTGTTAGATGATGTTAGTAAACATGTTTGGGTGGTTGGTCATCCTTACATTTTTAAAGTAACTGTTGAGCCTAAAGAAGGATTTGAGGAGCATGATAGATTTTTGCTTATAGATTTATTTAAGGAAGTTTTGGCTTGGACGAGCAATGTTCCAAATGTCCCTGGTTTTTATAGACAATCTCAAATTAGGGTTTTATTATGCCTTTTTTCTAGGCTAGTTCCAGTAAAGCAAGACGGAACTCCATTGAGATATTGTTTTGCCGATCTTTTTGGAAGGATTTTTTATCCAGAACAAGATTACCCTAAGCTTGTTAGGAGTATTTATGTTGAAATCCCTAATGATGTGTCTTTTCCTTTTTCTTTTTATCTCCAATTAAAACCTTCTGATTTAGAGGTTAGCTACATCAACAAGCAAGAGTTTATTTTTTTTAACGAAGATTTTGATTATTCATCTGTCGACGAGTTTGCTCAGAACTGGGATGTCCTATCAGGAGATATTAATGTTGAAGATTCCTGCGTTGTTTCTCTTACGGCGAACACCTCGATTAGAACGAAGGAAGTTATAGGAGAGTTTTCTGTTACTGAAGGACATGGCGTTTTAATAGATGTTGAGGCCAAAAACACTGATTGGCCTAGTGATCTTTCCGTGGATTACGGTCCTGGCAGACTTAGGTTTCGGTTTAGTGGGGACATGGTTTTTAGCTACAAAGTGGAAAGAGGCTTTAGTGGAGGATACGCACCCTATTCGTTTAATTGTAAACATCCTAGATATGGCTTACCCCAGAAAGCAGTGTTTTGTAGAACTTTTATTGGAATACTAGATTGCTATGATGGCACTGGCTCCCGTGAGCCTCCTTTTGGTTACATAGAGGGTTATTACAACGAGGATAGATTTTTCCCCGCAATGCGGTGTAGCACTAAGGCTTATGGATATCCTTGTAGCGAGGGATTGCGGAATTGGTTCTATTTTATAACTAACCATCCTAATACTCCTTATGGTCCTTCTCGGCTTTTGCTTTGGATTAATGGGGCTGCAAAGATCGATAGGATCACAGTGTATAAAGTAATGATGGGGCACGGGTTAAGCTATTCGTTTGAATTTAACGAAGATGTTTTTAGGACCGTTTTGTCTCATTTATCTTTGCTTTATAGAAACGAACATACTGTTTCTTATGTCACTGTAAGCAAAGAAAGTGAAGACGAGGGTGGAACTGAAGAAGAGAGCAAATGGGATAAGATTATGCCAAAACCTTTTAATTTTCCGAACAAGTGGTTTGAAAAGAGGGATGTTACTTTTTCGTCTTGTGTGGTAGTCAAATCTAGCTCTGATGAGATGTTGAGGTATACTGCTGATAGGGAACAAATAATTGTTGAACATAGGGGCAGGGATAGTATAGAACTTTCTTATGTTGTTACACCTGGTAAATTCTACTCATTTGTTTTTAAGTGTGCCTTCTTATCAATAGTTTCTGCACCTAAGAATTTTAAAGTGGTTAATGGGAACAAACTTGAGGGATGGTTTGTTTATAACGAGCCAACTACGGTTGAATTAATTGACGAAAACGGGTGTAGATATGTTTTAAATTTGATTCCAGAGAGATTTGTTCCTTTTGTTTCTTCTTAGTTAGTGCCAGTCTTGTTCGCTTGGCACTAAGACTACCCCGTATCTTGCAAGCATGGTTATCAAGTCTAGTTCGGGTGTTTTCAGCTTGTAATCTAGGTCATGTATGGGATCTCTAATCCAAATTTTTTCTTCCTTTTCTTCAATTTTAAACCCGTTGTCCACTAAGAACTCTATTAATGCTTGTTTAAATTTAGGAGAAGGCGCAAATTGTCTGGGGGCAACTCTTATTGTTATAGACCTGCCGTAGTCATCAACCTCGCCCCAAAAAGTAAATCCTTCGATAGTTTCTTTAGTTAGTGGCGATACCTTCTTCTTGCGCCACAACCCTAACATTTCTACCCTCCCTTTCGGATTAAATTATAACACACTTTGTTCTTAGGTTTGTTATAATTTCTTTTGGACGGGAGGTAGTTGTGATTGAGTTAGGTTCTTGGAGCTTATGTAGAACATTTAGTTTGTTTGAGGATACTGTTAGCTTTTCTGACGACTCAGAGTTTAGGGAGATTTATGACATAGCGGCTCGCATTCCTGCCGGAACATATCCTTTTAACACTTTGTTCACGCTAAAGAATCAAAGTTCTCAGGAAAGCTTTTTTCAGTTTAAGGATGCAAACGATGTTTTGTATGCTGACATAGTTATTGAAGCAGGGAAGACTGGCGTTATTAGTTTTCCTCCTATGAAAAGCATAAAGGTGTTGCATAAAGGTGGCGCTGGTAAAATAACATTGACGGCGTTCTTGGGCAGCTTAGAGCCTGGTTAGGTCAAGGAGGAGGCAATAAATGGAGCTTCAGAAGTGCAAAGCTGTGGCTACTGCTTTTTTAAATACTAGGTTCAAGCTTGGCGAAGCAGTTAATTATGATAGCTCTGCGGAGATTAATAGATTTTGGTCAGCTCTTGTTTCTTGCGTTCAATCGGTTTATCCCGAAGATAAAAGAATTATCTCAGATAACGAGATTGTTGTTAAATTTGCCGATTACTTTTCTGTTTCATTTTTTAGAAATAACGAAGGAGTGTTTTATAAAGTAAGACACCCGTTTATGATTTCTACCGTTCCAGCATCCCTAATTAAGGGAGAATCTTCTCAGATTTTGTGTCCAAACATATCTGTATCTGATACCTTTGATACAATATGTTTGTGGTTTGATTACCCATTTTTCGCAAAGGCATGGGAGGACGATAATTTTTATAGGTTTTTAGCGATACTACTCTATCTTGGCAGGACCGTTCCTCTTTCTTACAATCCTTCCTCGAATTCGTCTGAAGCTAGTTTAACTAACGCTGCTATTCCTGTTGACGAAATTCCTAATGAGATTTCCGGACATTCTATATCTTTTCCTCAAAATGTGGCCTATTTCGTTGTAGATTATCAGGCGAGAATTCAGCTGGAAGGGGATTTCTTAAGGAATTACAGGGTTGACTTTAATTTTAAGAATACTGTCTCATTTTACGATAATGGTATTGTTGTTGAGCCGATTATTTCTCTTTTATCAACAACTGGTTCTGCTGTTGTGCCTTACCACTTGCTCGACTTTTCGCTGACTGTTAGATCGTATAATGCTGATGATGACTTAATAGGAACAGGACACATACATTTGTACGCCCCTGAAGCGTCAGCGGGGTCGTCGGCGTTAACTATGGGTTCGAGCCTTTCTCGAAGATTTCATAGATTTATAGTTAAGATGGTTGAAGACGAAACGGTAGCTAGATTAACTGAATTGGCCTCTGACAATCAACCTTCTTTTTCCTATTCGGGAGCACTTGATGTAGAAGTTGGAGATGTTGTTGTAGTGTTCAACATGGATAATTACGCTTACAGAACTGTCGTCCAAATAGACGATAATACCATAACGCTTGATTCAGACATACCTTTTGACTTGGATAGTGAACAAGTGTTTATAAGCAATACTGTCCCGTTAGGATTTTTCGCGGATTTTGGTGTAAAAGATTATAAGTCGGATAGATTTAACTCTGTGCCAATAAAATTTACCAGGGCTGATTATACCGATTTCTTTGATCAAGGTAGCTCCCATACACTTTCGTCTAAGTATTTCGTTGTCGGTTTCAAGTTAAGAATAGACACCCATTTCTTTCTGCCTTCCGTTTATGCTTTTGCTTCTACTTCTAGCGAGCGTTCCGTTGCAGAGTTTTTGGCTAGCGTTTTACAGCGGTCTTCTCAACCGTTTCCTGATGATGCTAGGGTAAATATCGCACTCCCTAAGATACCTGTGGCAGATGGAGAACTTGATAGTTCTTTCTTGCAAACAATTAAATTCCTCAAGCCCTCCAATGTACTGCCTTCTGATTACTTACGGAATACAGCCATTCCCCTTACTTTAGTACAGGAAAACCAAGAAGGAAAGTTTGATTTTATTGGCTTTGTTCCCATGATTGCAGCTTTTTCTATGAAGCCCTTTTTTTCTTCTAAAGGGTTTGTAAACAATTCTCCTTTACGAAATGATAGTGCTAGTGCATTTGTTGTTGAGGAAATAGAAGCAAATCAAGATTTGTATCTCTATAAAGTAGGGCCACTTGTACATTCTAATAAAGGTTTTCTAGCGGGGTAAAACATGAGAGAGCTACTGGGGCAGTATAGCGTGGTTTGGGACGGTGAGATTACTTGGTCACTGGAAAATAACCAAATATCTTTTCCTGACACAACTTCAGATGTTAACAATCATTACAATGCTATTAAAAACATGCTTTATGAGATATACGGCGACACAGTTTCTGAGACTTCAGGAGATGATTATGAAGAGGTTGTATTTAGATACAGTGATGAAGGTTCTACTTATAGGTTTAGAAAAGATGGAAAAGGACTAACTTTTATTATAGAGCAGCCTTTTTATCACCCTCAGGTCCAAAAGTTTTCGAAAAGAGAATACTTGCTGGTTCCTTTATTTAGGGGAGAAACATTGTCGTTGTCATCTTTAGTCATCCCTGCGGAGTTTTCTGTACAGGGCAGTAGTGATATTGTGTGTTACAGATATAAAGAATCGGAATATTACTACTACATTTCTGGTTGGCCCAGCACTGCTCATATTGAACCGGATGTTCTATCTAGCAACTGGTACGCGCTTCCTGGTTTGCGTGGTGAAATAAGATGCTCTCATGGAATGACTCATGTTGAGGACATTTCTTTTTGGATTAGATTCAGCCCCAGTTTATTGCTTTGGAAAATCTTACTTAGAGTATCTTCTGCTTTTTCGTTTTTTGATGAGCTGCTAATTATGTCTTATAGCAGGTCCGGCACCAATAGGATAGAATCTCGGACCACCCTTACTTTTATAGAAACTTATGCTAGCAGATTTGAGGAAATAGATAGATACAATTCTTGTTACTTTACAAAAGAAGATGTATCTTGCGTTTCTGTGGCATCGGCCAATTTAGACATACTCGAACTTGATGGTAATCTTGATTTATTAAAGCCTTACGCTAGAGCTAGAATAGTCCAGCTTGCATCTTCTATTCTTCCGAAATATTTGGTGGAGACAGAACATGATCTAGCAGAATTTGTTGGCCAGATTGGTTTTGTCCTTGACAAAAAGACATCAAGATACAATGTGATATCTTTAGTCAATGTTGAGCAAGAAGATGATCAAATATTTATTCAATTAGACAACTTTTTAGATTTTCCTATTACCGATGAAACCTACCTGGTTATGGGTGTAATGCCCGATTTCACTGCTAGGGTGTCACAAAAAAACTTTTACCAGGAGTCTCCAAATTGGTTTTATTTTGGCCAGGAAGGAGAAGACTTATGTTTCTGGAGAAATTATATTTCCCACATTACTTTTGGCTTTACTTTTATCGCCAAGCCTAGTGTAATGTTTGAGCAAACCATTACCCAGGATGGAGATAGTATTGATACACTTTTCCCTGCCTTGAAGATGTTTTTCGTCGGAGCAGATAGCTATCCTAATAAAGTTATTTTGCCTCTTCCTCTTGTGCCCGTATCTCAACGGGATTTTGCTAGTCAGCCTCCGGGTACTAGTTTCTTGAGCTATGACGCCATTGATGATCTTGGTAAGGTTGGTATGCTCAAACCCACTTTGTTGGCGTATCCCCATCCTTCTGGGAATGGTAACATTATTCCAGCTCAACTTCCTAATTATTATGCGCTTAAAATTAGAGATAAGATTGGATACGCTCCTTCGAAAATCTTCATTATGGACAAACCCGCTATGGCTACCAGCAAGGGGGCTTATATAGCCTCGTGGACGGATAGACAAGGCCCTTATGATGTTTACATTGTTCTCGGTAAAGTTAAAAAATCTCCTAAACCCTTCAAGCTAGTTTCGTTTTAATGGTGCGGTATGATTGAAACAGTTGTGGCTCATGTTACAAAAGCAGGATACGATTTAATAGCTAGAAAGTTGGGCGGCGAAATAGAGGAGCTTAGGATAACATCAGTTGCTTTTGGAGGAGGACTTAGCCCTCGCTCTTTGGCTCCGTATAAGCCTTCAATATACGACACCTCGATTCCTAATGAGCTTTTTAGGGTTGAGGGTGATAAGATTCAAACTTTGTATGATCCTGAAGATGGTTTAATGGTTGTAAGGGTAACTGTTGATAGAGAGCTTGCTGGAAATTATTATTTGAATGCTGTTGGTATTTATGCCAACGAAACCACTCTTTTTGCGTCTAATTCTCTTGCTCTTTTGAAAGTTGATTATGGTTCAGAGCTTGTTTTACATATCAAAATACCTTTTTTGCCCGATACTGCGTATCAGGTAATTGATGTAACACCCCCCTCTCCAGAGTCGTCGGTTTTTTGCTTAGAGACCTTTAGAGATGTTAGGACTAGTCAGCTTGTACCGGCAGGTTATTCCGGCCTAATTTACGAAATTCAACTTTCGCAACCAGCTGTTCACTGTTACTTCACATTAGAGGTGGGGAGTGTTGTTCCTTTGGTAATAGATCATATATCAATATCCCTTGAAACTTCGCAGTATGGTAGTGTGGTTCTGTTTAGCGATATTACTTTAGATATTTCAACCAATCCCAAGCTTTCTGTTAAAATTCCTCAGCCCTTCAGGAAGCTTGAGGTTTATAATAAACCATCTCAATCTGATGTTGTTTTTTCTGTAAATGTTACAGGTGTTAAGCTGAGGTAATTTAGTTATGGCTGGTGTTTGGACAGTTAAGGGGCTAAAGAAAATAAAGGAGGCAATAGCTAATTCTCAACCGATTTCTTTTACGACAGCTAAGCTTAACATTTCCGACGCGCCGGTTGGATCAATAGAGCTTAACGCTGGGTTAGAAGAACTACCTAATCCCTATGGTGCCCTTGTGCCCAAACTTGAGTACGATGAGCAATCTGGAATACTTACAGCTGAAATTGTTGTCCCTCCCTACTTTGGTATTCCTCAGGATAAGTTTGTTAACGGGATAGGACTTTATGTTGAAGATGTTTTAGCTTATGTTGAACAAATTATTCCTCGCAGGATACCGAACAACAGCTATGCTAGATTTAAGGTCAAGATAAACATAGAAAATTATCCTGGTGCTTTTGATATACACCTTGTTTCTTTCAGTTTTAATGCTGGACTCTCCGAAAAAGTGCTTATCCAACCAGGTTCTACATATTCTCGTTCTTTTGCTTCTGAAGTTAAAGAAGTCAAGGTATATGTCAAGAAAGAAAATGTTTACGCGGAGAATAACGGCGAAGTAAGTGTATCACTGTCTGAAGATTTAAAAACAGTCAACCTCACAAATACTACCGATGGCAATATAGAGGTTGCAGTATTCTATTTAGTGGGAACGAATCCAATTCCGGAAGGTATCACCTATGATGATGTTAAGAAGGTAGCTTCTCCTATATATGTTGGAAGCCAACCCCCTGCTCCTAGCGAGGGTTATCTTCTGTTTTACTATACTGAGGCTCGTGATCTTTATTTTGCTAATACCGATCTGAACAGATGGGAATCTATTACTGCTGATATTAGAGCCAAAGTAGAATTATTTTGGGATAAAGTGTTAAGAATGCATTCTTTGGAGCTGGCTGGCAGATATGGTTTATATAACTATGTTATTAATAACTGTAAGGATTGGGAAGGATGGAATAGGTCATTGTCTTCTAATGTTACTCTCGCTCGTAACGCAATATGGTTTGAGGCTTATAAAGGAGATGCAGTTTTGATTAGTCAGCGATTAAAACCTAAAAACGCAGATTCTTATAATGAAGTTGATATTTTATTTGATGTGTTAGGCATGAGAACAAACTTTATAGAGTGTTATTATGATATTGGACAAGGTTGGAATAGGGTGTCTCCGCTTACCAAGCTTTCTTTTTCTGATTTCAGTGGTATTGTTCTAAAGTTTAAAGTTCCTAGCGACGCTGCCTTGAGATTGTCTCCTTCAATTTTTGGTTTAGTGATAGTTTCCTCTCGTCCTTTGGTTGTTGATTTCGGGTAATATCCGGGTTAATCTTTGTCTTTAAAGGTTGATGCTATCCCAGATATTTTTACCATTTTTGTGTTCTCTTGAACTCTCCTTAGATATTCTTCTGGATCAAATTCGTTTTTGATTTTTTCTTGTTTAACGCTAAACATTTTCATACCTATTGCTTTTATCATTTCTAATACACCAAGAAACTCCACTAACCCTTCACAATTATGCGTTACATAAACCCTTCCGCTATCTGCTATTAGCACTTTGAATTCGTATTGTTTAGCCATTTTCCCCTCCAGCTAAAAAGAGATAGAGTGTTTGACAAAATTCTATTTTTAATCATTTTACAATAGTTTTTTGAGATTTCTATCCCTATCCATTTGCGTTTCAGCTTTTCAGCTACTACCAATGTTGTTCCGCTGCCTGCAAAAGGATCTAGCACTACATCACCTTCGTAAGTTAGGCATTCTATAACGAGCTTAGCGATTTTCTCAGGGAAAGGTGCTGGGTGGTCTCTGTTTCTTTCTGGTGGAATTTCCCAAATACCTCTTGTGAATAAGATAAAGTCTTCTTTACTTATAGATGATTTACCCTTCTTCTCCTTTTTCCATTGATCCTTGTATAGTATTAAGAAGCCTTCGAGAGGTGAGTTGACATAAGGAGCTGAGGGAGATAGCCAACTTCCCCAGGCTGTTGCCTTACTTATTGTTCTATCCATCCAGATTCCTATTCCGTGGTGCTTGAATCCTATGTTTCTTGTTGCTATGTAGTTTATGTCCATCAAGGGGGCAAATCTAAACTCTGATGTTCCGCATGACAGATAATGGTTTATTACTATTCTACCGTCTTTCTTTAGGACTCTAAACGACTCCTTTAGGAACGATTCTATTAGTTGAAGGTACTCGTCATATGGCAGGTTGTCGTTCCACTCGTCGTATTCGATTCCTAAGTTGTATGGAGGCGAGGTAAGGATTAAATCAATGCTACTTGAAGGAAGTGTTTTGAGGATTTCGCGACAATCTCCACAATACAGTATACCGCTTTCAGCTTCGAAGTACAGGTGTTCCTTGGGAAAATCTTTGAGCATTTCCCCTCCGCTTGCTCTAATTTTACTTAAATAGGGGAGAATAGTCAAGGTTGGCTGAGAAGCTGTTTGAAAATTGCCAAAAGCAAGAAAAGCCTACCCTTCTCGGTATGAAAGCGAAAAGACTAAACTTTCACAAAGTTCTTGAACTATCAAGAACGTACATAAACCGAAGAGGACAGGCTATACAGAGATATTTACATCCCTTCAAAACAAGAAAAGAAAAACCCAATTCAACTTGGGAGTTTTGTTCTTTGTCTGGATGATTTTTCAAACACTCTCAGATTGGCTTTTGATTTTGTTATAATTTATCGTGAACATCTTAAAGGAGGGATAAAATGGGATACGCAGCCACGACATTTGCCTACAATAGTAAGGAGGAGTGTCTTGAACTTCTTAAAAGCAGAATTATAGATGTTTTTGGGTGGAAGCTTATTGATTATGACCAAAACAACTGGTTTGTCGTTTTGACGAAAGGAGAAAATGATAAGGAAGCATTTTTGTGTAAGGTAGAATTAAAAGCAAGTGATAACGAGATAGTAGTTTTGGGTTATCAATTTTACGATTCAGCTGACAAAAAGCCTTATAGCTATGGATATGCTGATAGATACTGGGCTATTGGTAGATGGAGTTTAAGAGGTGAGAAAGGTGTGTGCTGGCTTTACGGAAACAAAGATGCATTGATGATCGTAAATAAAAACTTTATAGAAGGAAACCAGGGAGAAATGGAAACGCAGGTAACTGCCGTTTATTTTGGCAGGTTTGTCCCTGCGTATGACGATTATTACTCAATTGTTGATTTGGGCGATTCTGGGGAAACGGGAAGTGGAACGAATATGGTTTTAAAGGTAGAGGATGCCTCTAAGTTTGAGCTTAACAGAGCCTATGTAATAGCTGATGCTGAGCATGCAGAAAAAGTTATTGTGGTCAACAGAGACACTAATACCAATACGATAACCGTTGATAAGCTAAATTATTCGTACAAGCCTAAAGATGTAGCAACAGCTGAAACTGTTGGTACCGGCGAAACTTATAGATTACCAGTAGTCATAGGCGAAATGCCAAGACCCTACATTATACTTGACTGGTGGAAGTCTACTCCCCAAACTCTCTTTTCTAATGTTGGGGAACCTAGTTTTGTTTCCATGTCTGATACAAGAGGGGTTGGTCAAGTTGTTTCTTTCTACGAGCCCCAAACGCTTGTAGATGCTGCGACTTTCGATCAGCTTAATCAAGACAGATACTTATTTGAAACCTACATTTATAGCGATAACCCCTCTGGTTTTTACGGCAAGTTTGATATGTTCTATGTCCTTGGAACCACTGGAATACAGCCTGAGATAACCGTTTTAAATGATGCTACTTGGATTTACAGGGCTTTTCAAGTCATGGGATTAGGCGATTTGGTTGCTATCAGAGAGTCGAGGGTTTCCTAATACCTGGAGAGGTTAATGCTTTGTGTTATTCCTATCGTCAAAGCTGTTTCTGGTTTGGAATTTTCTTTCTCTATTTATTCTACTATTCCTCCGTCATCTGTTGAGGGGCTCCCTCCGGGGCTTTCCTATTCTTATTCCTCAAGTTCAAATACTTTGACCATCTCCGGCGTCCCATATACCGTGGGCGTTTTTCCGGTTGTAATTACTTTTGACGAAGAAGTTGGCGATATAACATTTGTAATACAAGTGGGACTGGAGTATGGCTAAAATTTATCCTGATACGATGTATACTTACGAGGGGGCATTTTTCTCCATTCTTATTGTTGCTGATTACAGGATTTCAAAAGTGGAGGCTTTTACTGGTTTGTCGACAGAAAAAATATCTGATTATGTTTGGAAAGTAGAAGGCTTTGTTGGAGTGACTAGCAGAGATGAGCCTTATTACATCACTGTTTACAAATCTCCACTAGAGCTGTCAGAGGAGGTTGAGGACTTTAATATAAAGGTTTATGTTAAAAAGTGTGACATAGATTATGATTGGATTTTGAATAATTATTGCGGAGGATAAAATGAATTTAGAAGCATTAAGAGATGTTCCTGACCTGTCTCGTATTCTACATTCAAAAAAAGTAGATATTCCATCTCAGCAGGTTGTAAAGATTACCACAGAAGGTCTATTTGAGAGACAAATAGTTATTATTAGAAATGTCGGGCGCGATACCGTCTATCTTGGCGATGTTAATGTTTCGCCTGAAACAGGTTTTCCTTTGTTTGTAAATGAAGTTATTGTGTTGCCTACAAAGAAAGACATTTTTGCCTACTCTAAGAAGAGTGGAGAATTACGAGTTCTTGAAGGTTAAAGATGGCGAATGCAAGAAAGGCTAACGGTGCCCCAAAGAGAGCTAGGGTTTATGTCGATCCGATAGGGAGGGGAGCTCCTACTGTTCCTGAAATACATGAAGATTCCGAAAGATCTTTTTGGCCATATTCTTCTGGTGATAGAAGTTGGTTTTCGTATCCAGTAAGGCCAACTAGGTTCCCGGAGTACCGGGACATTGGATTTTTATTTGCTTATCAATTCAGGATAGTTCCTGATTTTAGAAGGCTGAAAAAAGTTTTTAGGTCTCTAAAAGGAAGATGTAGAGCAAAAATATATGTATCTGGCGAGATGCAACAATCTACTGCTGGACAAGTTTCTTATGAAGATACCCGAAAGACATATCCTCCCGTTTGTCCATATCGGGGTATTCTCCAGTTGGCTCTTGTTCCGGCCAGAGTTTTATCCCCCTTACTTAAGGTTTTTAGAGAGAAGGAGAATCAATTTTGTAAGACTTTTTTACCATTTTCTTTCAATACAGCGTCTCTTGCGGGTAGGATCAGATTTTACAATCAGTTTTGCCTTACGGCTTCTGATAAGTCACTAAGAGATTTGTATTCGCTTGTGTCAGCTGTTAACACCATAAAGTCTAGTTATGAATGTGTGGGTTATTCGGGTTCAAAGACATTTGGGGAACTACGGCTGCTGAAAGTTAATTTCAATCAGGGAGCTGCAAAGGCTAAAACCTTGGACTGCGCATTGGCGGATGATGCTATTGGGCGTAGATTGGGTTACTATACGATAACTGGAAAGATTGATTTAGCTAGGTTTTTTAAACTTCCGCTTTCGTTAAACATTTCGTCCACCAGGAGGATAAGATTCTGGGCATGGCATGATACAAGAAGATTTTTTGTTAATCCGTGTGCCTCCACCGGTTTTAAGATTGTGCCTTTGGATAGCTTTCGTTCATTACACTTTGGTTTGGAGTGGAATGTAATACAAACAGACTTGGAGGGGTCAACACTTAGGCATAATTGGAAGTTGTTGCCCTTCCTTAGAAAGTCTTTTGTTGCTACTAAGGCCTTAAACCCTTTTCTGTCTTCTATCTTATTGGATCCAAAAAACAAGATTGAGAAAGTTCGTAAGTTTAAGGTTTTTTACTACGAAGATGATGCTGCGGAAGCAGAAGTGGTGGAGATTGGAACATGCGGGTATTCTTGGAAAGATAAAGATGTTACCGAACTTTACCATGGAGGAACTGCTGATGGTTATGCTAGCTTTGCAGTCTTTGGTTGGGACACAATTAGTAGAAACCCTAAAAGCCATATCGTTCAGATAAACCGCTCTAGACAAGAAAAACAAACGAGAGATTTTTCGCTTACCCAATTGAATTACATACCAGCTTACGGATTGCCGGCGAAAATTTCTGCTGCCTTTGTGGGTGAGGGGTTTAAAAGCGTTCTTACTATCGGCGAACCTTCTTATTCAATGTTTCGCGAAATAAATTCTTTTCAAACGCTTCTTTTTTCGCAATTTGTCGGTTTGAGAGATGTATTAGCTTTTGCTCCCTTGGTGGAGCGAGAAACAACTTCGTTATCGTATTACTTTGATACCATTGGCTTCATGCCCTTGGATAATACTGTTATCCAATCTGTTTTCCCGTTTATCTATTCTTCTGTTTCCCTAGACACACTCATTTCAAGTGCTTGGTTTGATAGCGTGTTTTCTTTTTCAAATTCGTTTTCCCCATTTTCAGCTCTTATCCACGATGCTCCTTCCTTTAATGAGCCTGATCCTCTTTTGCCGTCTTATTGTGTAGGATCTAAGTATGGTTCAAAGAGATATCTCTCTGATCTATTTGTTGAGCATGAATACAAAATCTGGTCTTCAAGAGCTGTTTATAAGAATTATTCTTCATCCAGTTATAGACTACCCTCTTTGTTGTTATTCCAGTCTTACGATAACAGGTTTGTGGGTAATTTACCTTCAGTTAGGTTTTTTTCTACATTTGATAGACAAACACTTTCTTGGAAACAGGTTTCTAACAACTTGTTTTCTTTTGCTTTTTCCAAGAAACATTATGGATTGTATTCCAGTAGTTATGCTTTAAATGTTTTTGATGCAGGATATTATGAGGATGAATGGTTCCCTTCACAAACATCTGATGATGTAAGGGGAGAACCTGAGGGTTATTCTTTTACTTTGAGAAAAGAAGATGTTTCGTTTTTGTGCAAGCTGTTCTACGCTAGACCAATATCTTACATTGACTATTGGAAGCCGTATTATCAAGATGAAGAAGGGAATTTTGTTAATTTGCCTGAGGAAGAACAAACAACTACTGAAGAGCCATCTGGATTACCAGGGACGAGCTGGGTAAATGATTATGGACAGCGAGTGCTTAATTACAACAAATTGCTGAATGCAAGAGCGCTGCTGGCTCTTACACAAATTGGATGGGGGTATACCACTCCTCCTTCTGTTAGCATAGATGCACACAAACTTGATAGTTCTATACGAGAAGATTACTTATCGATTCCAACTTTTCTTAGCTATGACATTGACTCCGATACTGTTTTTGAAGAAGGTTCTGTTGATACTAGGCTTTATGATGGCCCAACAATAGACAGAGCCAGGGCTTTTGTACAGCCGTTTAAGGAATGGGTTGAAGAAGAAGGAGAGATATTTGCTTTCATATACGCCATGAGGATGCACTATCATATTTTTAACTCAATGAAATTCGAAAAACAGACTTTTATGGGTTGCGCACCGCTAAAAATCATTGGTTCGTTATAATTTAACTAGGAAACAAATTAGAGGGTTGCACTCGCATGGAAATAGAAACTCTATTTTCTATTTGTCAAGTTGGTGAAGGCAGCTCTAGTGGCAGCGGGAGCAGTGGAAGCGGTAACGGCAGCGGTAGTGGTGGTTCTGGAGGTTCTGGTTCTGTTCAGTGCGAGCAAAAACCTTATTACTACGAGGAACTTGTTTTGCTTCCCTACTCTTCTTTTAATAATATTGATGCCGCTGACTTTGAACTAGTTTTTGATGGTACGCAAGAGTTCAACAGGAAGCCGGTGTTTTTCTTTCAAATGATTGTAGATAACATAGGTAATACTGATGCTTTTTTACGCATCAGTTTGGTTTCTTCTGAGAGCGAAGAAGTTTTGGACGAAATTAAAATCCCCCCCAAGATTCGTAAGATTCCATTAAATTTTGACGGGCTTATATCTTCCCTGAGGATATATGCCAGAGGGAGTTTAAAAATACAGTCTTTAGGCACTTATGGCGATCTAGAGCAAAAGATAGCTCAACCTGTTTCTTGAGGAGGGCAGGATGATTAAACCAATAGCTAGGTTCAAAAGTCCAGAAATGTATAGATACGCCGACAATGGGAATAAGGTAATTTTTTATTCTGGTATTTATGACGCCCGAACATTCGGGGCCGTGATGCCAAATATTTTCTGGGGCGGGTGGAATGTTCGTGATCAAAATGTTGCTATTTTGCCTTATGTAGGATGCGGGTATGCTTCCACATTGTACGGCGGTAACATCTGTGGATATACTTGTGCATATTACAAAGATTTCTATAAGGGTGATTGGGGTTATGTTTTGCCGATAGAGAACGATAACTTTGTTGTTGCTCTAAGAGGCACACAAGCTCTTGCTGCTATCGTTGACTCTAATTGGAATACGAAGCAGCTTCCTGGCAATGTTAATTTCGGAAGTTACTATGGTATTCATAATCTTGTTAGAAAAATGCCCAACAATCAGTATGTTTTTTGTTTTGTGAACAGCTACTACGAGAGGGGAGAGCTTTTTCTTAAGTTCAACGAGCAGTTTAACATGAAACATGGATCAAAAGTGATAAGTAATTGGTGTATTCCTTACATCCACTGGTCTTCAGATATGTATATCCTAGCTTCGAGTAATGGTTTTAACGACACTGGCAGACATATATTGTATCTCTATGACTTTAACACCGAAAGGGTAACAGTATTAACCGACTTTAAAGGTGGATATGTTAGAATCACTTCCATTCCATCTCAATTAATTGACCTAGATGAACAGACTTGGATTTACTTTATCATTCAACCTAGGGCTCAAGACAGTTTGTTTTATAGAGCCGTTAGAATTAACAAGAACTCTTTTTCCGCCCAAAGAGAAGATTGGACAGTTGATTACGGTGGTAATTCTGAGAATTCTGTTGTTTTCTTAAGGAACAATGATAGAAGATGTGGAATTGATTGCTGGGTGATGAAAGACGACGAAGGCAACCATTATCTCAATGTTTTGTTTATTTCTAGAGATGATTATCATGCTAATGATGCATACTACAAGATTATTACCTTCAGTATCGACTTCGATAATAGGAAGCTGACCTATGTGTCCCACTACAACTTTAATCAACAAGTATGCTCTTTTTTCCCATTGACTTCCCGATTCAATGAAATTTGTGTTCTTGGCATGTCTTCTACATTTTTCCTTGAGTTCAATTTTAATGAAAGTAAATGGATAGATTATATCCAACCCTTTAGGTCTTTTTATGTGTTTACTGACAGTCTAGGTAGGCTATGGGCTATCGATGCTGGGCATAGATTGTATCCTATTATGAAAACTGTTCCTGATAGTGTTTATCTTAAGCTTGAGAATCCTTATGTTGTTTATTCTGGAGAAGCTGTTGATAACAACATTCTAATAGATGTTTACAACTACCGTGGAGAGCGTATTTCTGTTGAAGGAGACCTCGTAATTTTGAGTGACAACATGGAATTCCCAGATCACTCTAAAATCAAGCATGTTGTTACAAGTAAAGAAGCAACGACTGTTGTGCCGGTCAAAATCATAGGTGGTGGTTTTTACAGCGTTGACTTCAGAATTACTTCACTAGCAGAAGGACAAGGTGGTGGATAGCTGTGATAGAAGTTTCCGCTGTTTTGGGTTGGGGGGACGATTATTTCCACACTTACAATCCAGTAGTTGTTAACAACCTTGCTTGGGGTATTGGGCGCTCGTCTAAGATCTTTTCAGTCGTTCACTCTTATCCATTGAATAGATGTATAAGAACAGATGTTTTTACAAACTGGAAAGGACATAAGAAAACTGTTGGTTCCATAACAACAAGAAAGTTTGACTTTGATGTTAATATGGTAAAACATACATCTGGAACGATACATTGCGAACCTTTTGGCTTTACGCCCTGTAAGGCCAATCTTCAGGGGTTAATTAAGGTTGTTCCGCACAACATTAATGAAAAAGCTCGTTTGATAGGGCTTATTGATAAGAAGTTAGTTTATTCATCTCTTACCTTTTGTGTCGGTAATGCTTATTCGGTTTTTAAAAGTTCTTTTTCTTTTAGTGGCACTATTCGCGAAAAAACCAAAGAGATGACGCGGGAGCTCGGCATAAGTGGAAATATTAGGATATCCCCTGAGCTGGCATACACTGCTCTTAATTTAGCCTTTAGCAATTTAGGTTCTTATAACAACGAACTGGTGGGCGTTATTCGCACTATCGAGAAAAATACTGAATGGATTAAGCGTAGGAAGCTACTTTGTGGTGTTGTTGGTCTTAAGTTTAAGAAGCTTAAAATGCACGAATTGCTCTCTGGAGTTGTTTTTCTTCCGCGCACATGGAACGGCGTTAGAACTTCTAGAGCTGTTGGTTTGATCAGAGATGTAATGAGATTTGGCAGAGGTGTTTATGAAGCAAGCATCTGGGGTTTTATTAGATCTGAAAGTTCTGGTTCAGTACAGAAACAGATTATCGAACTTGAGGTTTTTGCCGAAATAGGGAAATTCAATGTCATTTGTAGGTTTGAACAGGGAGAAAAAGTTATAGCTTTTTCTGGTGGTGATTGGGACGATTTTGTTTCAAAGGATAGAAGAACTATAGCCGGTTTTATTTCGTTTGATCACGAAAAATTGTTTATAATAGAGACGAATAGAGCGGTTTATAAGATGAGGGTTAAACCCTTCTGGCCTTGGCGGCGTGGATTGTTTGAAAGGGGGATTGTATGATGAAGAAGGAGATTAGATACGAAAATGGTAGATATGTTGTTGTTATCATGAGGGACAACGGAGAGGAGCTTGTTTATCAGCCCTTTAATCCTAAAACGGGAAAAAACTTTACTGATGAAGAAGAAGCTAGACTTTGGGCTAATGAGATGATGGAAATCATTGTTGCTTTTGAGCAGTCGACTCCTGAAGCATCTAGTGATGAGACTGTTGAAAGCGCTGAAAGATCAACAAAAGAAATGAAGCCTAATGAGGAATAGATATCTGGGGGTAAGCCATGGGCTTGATGTATGAAACGCAAGAATATGTTCAGCGTGGGTATTCTCCTGAAAGAAGAATATACACGATGAATGCTGATGATTATCAGCCTGATATTTATTACGGTCTTTATGCCTCTGGAGGTAGCGTAAGGCGGCTTCAAGAATGGCTTAATCTTACAGTTTTTAGATTTGGTAATAAGATAAGGGTTGATGGGCTTTACGGCGAACAAACTAGAAGAGCAGTTAAAAAATTACAGAAGTTTCTAAACTTGACATTTGGAGAACATTTAAAAGTTGATGGGCTTTATGGATGTAGAACGTACTTAGCTGCTCTGAGGCACTATAAACAAGCTGGATGGTTGCCTCCGCCCCCTCCCATTCCAAAGTGGGCAAAAGGGTGTGGGGGACTTGCAGTAGGAAAACCTCAACAACTTCCTGTTAAACCTGTTTATGTTAAGAAGGACTCTAGCGTTAAAACTGGATCTGCTAGCGTTGCTTCTGTATCTGAATCTCAGCCTCAGAGCGGCATCGACAAAAAAACTTTATACATCGGTGGTGGAATTTTGGCAGGTTTAATAGCGTTAATGTTAATCGGGAATCCTAAGGAATAGGGGTTAGGCGATGGCTACGGTTATGCCGTTGAGTTATGAGCGAACTTATGTAGAATTTCCATCCTTCTACGGCTATGGATATGGTGGTATTAAGAGCTTTTTCACATCCATATGGAAGGGGGCTAAAAAGGTAGTTACTTCTACTCCTGTTAAGGTAGCTGCTGGGGTTGCTCTTATAGGTGCAGCTCTTCCTGTAGTTTCTAGTGCTATTGGAGGTGCAGCGGGAGCAGCAGGGGCTGCTGCCACGGCTGGTAAGGTAGGTACTGCGCTGATTGTTGGCAAGACCATAGCTGACACCGCTATGCAGTATCAGTTGGGCAAAAAACAAGCTGAGCTTATAGAGGCGCAGAAACAAGCAATTCAGTCTGAATCTGTGTTGTATCAGCAAGCACTAGCACAACAATTACAGGCGCAACAATTACAAGCACAACAGATGCAGGCCCAACAGGCATTAGCCCAACAACTCACCCAACAGCAAATGCCAGTTCAACAACAAGTACTAGCCCAGCAACCCATCCAACAACAAATGTATGCTCAGCCGCATAAGAAGGATAACTGGGTTAAATATGCTGCTATTGGCGGTGGTATTTTACTTTTAACGATGTTGCTACTCAACAGATAAACTTATGAGTCTTGATGGAGGTGGATATGAGACTTGTAGTTGAGGAGCAGAAGGATCAAATGGAAGGCTATGGTTCTATTTGGACTAGGGTGAAAGGATATAAGAGATGGTTGAACTTCAAGAGATATTTTGCCTCTCCCGTCTATACTAGAGCTCCGTTTTACTCTGCTTTACCTCATGATGTCGTTAATCTTCTTCGGACAACTCTAGGCGTGAAAGATGGGTACGAAGCTGCTAGATTTACGGCAATAGCTTGTGTAGTAGCTGCGCATCGTATTATCACTCTCCTCGATCAGCTCAGAAATGATTTTGGTAAGAGAGGTACTCTGGCAAGAATTAGGCTTTACTTTAGAACAGCTATGTCTAAGTTTTACAGCGGTTCTCACTCTGAGTCTGGATTAGCTTTAGTTACATCTCTCTATAAGACATTAGAAGCATTTCATGCCTATCTCAAGGCTTCTCTTCCCTACTTTTCTAGTGTGGCACAAAACCAGATCAGAGCTTATTTACAAGCTACTCCTGCTGACATTTTCCGAGCAGCTGCTAGAGCATATATACGCATTTTCGGAACCAGCGCTTTCAAGCGTTACTCTCAGAGAGCAAATTATTACCGTTTTTGCCAATTGGCTGCAAAGGCTATTAAATACCTCGATGCGGTTGCTCATTCTAGGTATTTAACGAATCATCAGAAAAAGATTTTAAGAAGACGATATATCTATCCGCTCTTTAAATTACTGCTAGCTAGAAAAGGATGTCTTCATAGACTATAATACCACGACACGGGAGGTGAAGCATGGGTGGAAAATTTAGAGCTTTGGTGGTTAACGGAAAAGTTTGGAGTAAAAAGACTGGTAATTCTGATCCTCAGACACTGGTAAATTTACTGCAGCCCCAATGTTTTACGCTCGTTTATGTTCACAAAGACGAAAAGAACCCAACTAAATGGGCGGTAGTTGCACTTTTTGACAGTACTTCCGATGATTGTAAGAAAGTTATTGATGATGTAGCTAAGAAGCTTGGATACACAGAAGGAATACTTGATCCAAGGTTTGTTAGAAAGTATATAAAGGATAATCCTCTTGTTCGTTTGGCTAGGAGTTTCTAATGCTGTTACCCATTCTAATTGGAGGCGTTGCTGCAGCGGGTTTAGTAGGCGGCTTTTTGTTGGGGCGCAAGCATCCATCTTTTACTCTTGAAGACTGTTTAGAGCAGTACAAAAAGATGGGGTATACTAATGAGCAGGCTTATCGGATTTGTCTGGAAAAGGCGAGAGCCAGTAGTAGTGGAGATGTTTTAGGCAGCATTCTTCCTCTTGCTGCTTTAGGGGTGGTAGGGATTTTGGCTTTTAGGTTTATGAGAGATTCAGAGCAAGGTTCTTTTAGGACGATATTGCTTACTCCGAAAATAGTAAGCTCAGGACAGAGTGTGAATAGTAAAGAACAGGAGATTAAAAATGCTAGTGGTGGAGCAGTGCCTAAGCAAGGAATGCATGAAGGATTACCCTTTACACCACACCCAATTAGGTAGCTTTTGGCATGATATTTTTCATCCTGTTGAAACGACAGAGTGGCTTTACTACAAGTGGAGGGATTCAAAAAAGATAGAGAGAGCATTTGTTTCTGTCTTTGGTAGGCGGCCTACCGATAAGGAAGTTGCTAACATTATAGAGGCTTACATCAGAAATAAAAGCGAGTATGGAGATGTCTTAAAAAGAAGAGGGTTTGTTCTTGAGCTACAAAAAAGTTTGAATAGGGTTTTGCCGAATAAGATAGCTGAGGATGGTATATTTTATTGGCAGACAGTTGCTGGTATCATGAAATTTCAGGAATTAAGAGGATTAAAACCGACTGGAATTCTAAACAAAGCTACTTGGCGAGAAATTATAACCCTTGATGTTGGTAGCGATGCTATTAGAAGATTTTATGAAACCAGGTTTAAAAAGATATCTGTTAAAAAGTTACTTATTGCTGGAATGATTGCTATACTTTTAATAGGTTTTTTAATGAGGAGGTGAGCCATGAGCTTCTATGCCGAGATACCAGAACAAGAAGGGCTGTATGAAGAAAATTCTTTGAGTGGAGCAAATGAAGCCACGAAGAGCGAAATTACTACTGGTGGAGAAGAAGTTGGGGAATCAAGTATTCCTGAGAAGGTAGAGAAAAAAGATATGGGGAACAAATCTGAAAACAGAAATCCCGATATGTTGCAAAGCAGAAAGAACTTGATGCCGCATAGATATGCAGCTAGAAGAAAGAAACCTGTTATCAAGGTGGTTAAAACAAAGGAAGAACATTTCGATGCCAATTCTTTTGTTGCAGGATTAATAGGTGGTATAATTATTTACTGGGGATTAACTAAAATATTTGGTAAGAAAAAACAGGGAGAACAAGGAGAGAGGTAAGGAAGAGGTGATATTTGATAAAGGATATGACAAAAGTTCTTTTTTGATAGATAGTATTAGGATGCCTCCCTTTTTTGTTCGTGCCTTGCCTATGAGCGGATACAATCAAGCAGTTGATTGCGCTTATTCACTACACCCTGCGTTTTTCTCTAGAACCTTCCATACAGATGTTGAGCTTAAGAAGATTATAGTAAAACCTCCAGTTTACAACATTGTTAATTTCTTTAAGGCAATTCCTTTAGATGTTACCGGCGCAGATTCAGAATATGCTACTGCTTGTGTCTTAAAAGATACGGGTTATAAAATACCAGATAGCGCTGAAGCATATGTTTACCTCAGAGTTCGGCTTAACAATAAAGACCTTCTGGGTCAAGAAGGATTGTTTTATGTAACTAACAAGAGAAAACTTCTGGTTTCTTTTGAGGATTTTGAAGGTAAAGGGTTGTTAATCCCAGCAGGTTCGGAAATGAATATAGAAATTTTAGTAATAGATGTTTCCTTTATAAGGTCTTTTAGAACGGTAGGCTTTCAGCTGTTGTTCGCTAACGGTAACGCAAGAAGTAAAGAAAACACAATGTTGTCTATTGAATCTACAAGATTATCTTGCGATTCGTGTAACGGAAGTGCACAGGAAGCTCCTGAAAAAATAGAAGTTCCCCTTGGATATATAGCCGCTACAGGCCCTGGCTTGTTATACTTCCTGCCAGCACTCAAGAGTATAGATAGTGATGCAGGTATCCCAAGAATCGTTGAGCCTGGCACTTCGACTCCACCTCCTAAGCCTATTCCTGGTGATTGGTACCCCGTGGACATTATTTTCCTTGGTTTTTATGCTAAAAAAACAAAGTGTGTTTTTGGGGCTGGATCATGAATTACGGCAGGTGTGACATACTAATGGAGGACAGGAGTTTTGATTTTGCAGATTACACGCTGATATCTTACAACTTTCAAATCGGAGATCTACTTGGAAATGAAACTCAAATGGATTTACCGAAAGATGTTTCTTTTATTTGCAACACTATAAGTGTCTTTCCTTCCAAAGAACCTATCAATGACGGAGAAGGATTGATTCAAGACATAGCCTTTTCTTTGTTACGCGCTCTTAGCTTAACTGTAAAAGTTAGGAGTAAAGACCAGGTTGTTGTAACGCCAATAGCTGATCTTCCACTCGATTTGTTTTATTCGAATGATAGAGTTAATTCCGTAACTTCTGCTGAAGTGTTTAGTATTTCTGATTTGCTTGGTTCCGGCATAGTTTTTTCTCCAGATGAAGACAATTTATTAGTTGTTTATTGGAATACTGAAGATCCGTTTACTGAAGTTGT
Source organism: uncultured bacterium (assembly GCA_964545225.1). GTDB lineage: Bacteria > Aquificota > Aquificia > Desulfurobacteriales > Desulfurobacteriaceae > CAZJFY01. The sequence goes on from CAZJFY010000001.1 coordinate 32,920, forward strand.
AAAGAGCATGTTTCCTTGTGTGGATGGGACCACGCTTTACTCCTGGTACGAATCGGCCCTGAGATATCTAAATAGCTTACAAATTTGCCTAAATGGCGTTTTTGTAAAAAATACCTCAGTAAAAAAGGTATCTGAGAAAATAGCGAAAGCCCAGAGTGGTGAAAGAATTTCTTTGTCTTACAGGGTTAACATAGTCAATAAATATGAAAGAAATAAAGATGAAAACACTGGCAATATTTCGTCTTATACTGTTAGACAACTTGTTAGCTGTTCTGAAGGTGTGTCTGTGGAATTCGGAGAATATCTAATCAGCAACGATCAACCGCCTGTTAAAGCTATTAAGTTTTCTGTAACACTACCCAAGTATCCTCAAACAATGCTCGTGAAGGATGTAGGTGCTGTTTTCTTTCCTTTTCCTGAGGAAATTGGTGTTGGCGCTGGTAATTCTGATTACGGTTCAGATAATTTTGAGTGGAAGTTCTGGTTACATGCTGATGGCGATTCTTCTCATTCTTTATCTGTCCCTACTATGAGAGCTCCTGCTAGGATAACTGTATTTACCGAAGAAAAGCAGTACGATTATTGGGTTAACATAGTTCACTTGTTGGGCGATGATTTGTACCAAGCAGTGGGCGAGCTAGATAAAATTATGTTTAGCTATGGTGCTGGCAGCGTAAATAACCGAGTTGTCGGTATCAGAGACATGTCTGGCTCTGTTCCTTCTATTAGCGAGCTCTTTAGGCAGAGCAATCTACTTGAAAACAAGTTAATGATTCAGATAGATTCCTTAGCCTTTAGAGCTATTAGAACGATGGAACAGAATAACATCAAATACGATATTCCAAAGGACAGATGGGATTTTGATCAGACAATGACTAATGGTTTCAGCTTCGTCTTTACCAAGCGCAGTGATAGTGGTTGGTTGTTTGTTTTGCCTCCCATGTCAACAGTCAGGATAGAAGTATTCGTTCCTCTTAGAGAGATTGCGTTTGCACCCGTTTGCGGTAATTGTACAGATTCAGGAGTTGCTTTATGGCAGCAGGGTAGAATATTTTTGATTGGTTATCTTGTTGGAGGAAACAGTAATGCTTAGGCTGAAGAAAGAGTGTTTTATACCTAGTCTAGATTCGAATGTGGTTGATAAGATTAGGCTTTTTGTCTTTCAGAGCCTGAAGTCAGAAAATTGGGGAATTGATGATGCGGTAGCTGCTGATGTTTCTGTTGTCTTTCCTGACTGTACACTTGTCGAACGCTATAAATCGGACAATAAGCTGGTTCTTGAAAGCGAGACTCCTATCTTGATCAACAATTGCGAGAAACTGCAGATAACCAGATTTATTACTGTTATTTCTACCTCTAATGTTATATTGAAACCGGTTGAAAAGGAAGATGATACCGAAGTTGGCCCAGCTTTTGTTGCTAGAAACTTTGAGGAGAGAAAGAGGTTGTTAAAAGATGAGCGGTTTATACGATTTAATTTAGTGACTAGAGCTGGCTCGGTTTATCCTTTCACCTTACCCTTCCTGGGCTTCAAGAAGTACTATGCTCTTGTAGATACTAACAGGATGTACAGCCACATCTATAGCGAAGTTGGAGCTGGTTTCAGCTATAATGCTGCTAATTCTAATTTACGAAATGCCCATGCACTAGATTTCAACTTTTCCGGTTTGGTAACATCCGATCAAACGGCTTTTTTCTATAAACCATTTGAGGGTTTTGATACACTGAAGATTCGGCTTGAGATAAACTATAGCTTGTTAAAAATGAGAGCGATAGAGTTACAAAATGATCCCTCTTACGAACCTATTCCAGGATTAGATACCGCGTCTTCAATAGATCCTTTTGTTCCTGTTGTTTCTGTTTCTTCTGACGGACATTATTTGTCCTTGACTTCGTTGTATCTTGTTATTACTTATAATTTGGCTAAGGGAAGTGAGGTTGGAGGGTAATCATGAAGCCATATCAAGGACAATTTTATAAACTTGCTGAGTATGGAGACGGAACAAATCTGGGGTACTATCTAGAAACTAAGACAAAGGAAAGTATTTTCCCTGTTGTTCATTCGTTTCTAGTAAAGTCCTTTACAGCCCCTGGTGTTTCTTTTGAAGATTTTGTGATTCCCGGAAAAACAAGCTTTCAGGAATATCAGGTGGGAACTATATTTAGGAAGCTTGGAGGGGAACAATCTTTTACTGCTGCTTTTACCTTCCCCACTCATAAAGACAAGTTTTATCTCTGGTATATTTTTTTTGATTCTATACCCGTTAACACTCTCATGAATATAGCTTATGGCAAAAGTTCTAATAGAATTTCGTTTAATGCTTTTTTAATACAGAGAAAGTTCTATTCAACCACACTTGTAGTTGATTTCCCGAAGATCTTTGGCGTTCCAATGGAGATAAAAGCCAACGACGCTGTATTGTTTGAGTTTTATCTCCCTAATGATTACAAAGAAGAATATCTGAGTGCATTTATAATCTTTTCCTAGTTATCTTTTCCTCATGCCAAAAATAGTTTGTGTTGTTTCTGCTTTATTATCAAATGCGTAAAAGTGTATCACGAAGTTATGGCTAGGCGGAATACTGAAGGTATATCCCGTTATCTCACCAAGAGTGCCTCCTGTGAGGGTGGCTTCGCGTTTGAATGTATTAAAACTTGGAATAAGATTGGGGAGTCCTAGTAATTTTCCAGGGGGTATTTCTAGTTCTATTGAGAATACATTGGAAGTAAACGATACACTATGTATCACCAGTGTTTTGTCGGATGGATTTTTGAGTGTTACTTTGTAGTATGAGCAGTAAAGGATAGAGCCTGTTGTTACTCCGATTGTGAAGAACTTAGTGTTTTGTGTATTGTCTTTTTTGCCTTGGTCATCTTCTGGGTAGAAGATTATTGGAAAAACTGGAATGTTGGATTGTTTAGCTATTGGCAAGCCTAGATGGATACTCCTCTCTACCGAAATTATCTCTGGTGCTCCTACAACGCTTTCGCCAGCATTAAACATCATCGGCTCAGAGCCTGGAATGGTATACTCGTTTACTTTAAAGTCGTACTCAATACTGACTTTTGTTCCTTTTTTTATTTCTACTGACAAGGTCTTTAGTGATACCTTTTTTCCCATCTTATCCTCCGATACTTTTGCTATAATAAATTATAGCAAGACACATTAGAATCTAGAAGAGGCGGGGATGATTGTGGTTGAGGAAATTAAAGAACATAAAGAACAAAGACTTGATCCTGAGTATGGATTTTTTATGGAGGCTATAAGGGCCATAAAACACTCGGCAGAAATTTCTAGGGCTTATGAAAAGTTTTTTGGAAGAAAGCCTTCCTTGTCTGAAAAGTACCATGTCGCTTCAGCATACGAAAAGAATAGATCTCTCTTTGGTATTAGATTGAAAAACAAAAAATTTGTTAAGTGGATACAGGAGGCTATTAATCAAGTTGTACCAAATAAAATTACTGTTGACGGGATTTTTGGTTACGAAACAGTTGTTGGCATCATGGCCGCCCAACGAGCTCTTGGTCTTAGGCCTACTGGAGTTCTTGACCAAGTAACATTTGCTAAGTTTAGAGACATAATGCAGGGCAAGGCTATTGAAACAGGAGTTCCTTCGTTCTTTACACATGAAACTACCTCTTCTTTATGGCTTTGGTTTGTAGCTGGAGGTATTGCCCTTGCTGTCTTAGTTTACTTTATAATGAGGAGGGGGCAATGATCCTTTCCGAATTTCATACAAACATTAAAAATGACGATGAAATGGTGAAGTTAATAGCAGATAAAATAGAAGAGGGGGCTCTTGATCCAAAGGTTAGAAAGCTGGCTTTTGAAATAGTTAGGAAAGCCGGATGCCCTAGCAAAGATTGGTATTGCGAGATAAGAGCAATATATGATTATGTCAAGAAAAATATCCGGTATTTTTACGATATAAGAGGTATAGATACTTACCATTCAGCTAGAGCTATACTCTTTGAGCTCAAGGGAGGGGATTGTGATGACTTTTCTATTGTACTTGGTTCCTTACTGGCGGCTATTGGGTATCCAATTAAGCTCAGAATTATTGCCAAGACTAAGCAAGGTAGGTATATTCATATATATCCTCTTGTTGGTGTTCCTCCGCACGGCAAGGTGGAAAAATGGATACCGCTTGAGCTGACAGATCCTAGAATTCCCTTTGGAAAAGAGTTTCCTCACGCTAAACACAGGGATTATCTTGTTGTATTCGAGCCTGAAAGGTTTCCTGAGATAATGCGCAAGATTCGGGAAATGGATGCTAAGGAGGGGTAGATGCGGAGTACTCAGATTATGTTGATTTCAGGCAAGCCTTATAGGATAAATACTGAGGACATCAGACAACTAGTGAGGTCGTTTAAACCTATCTTAGAGATTCGAGTGACTAGAGATGGCTGGGTGATTAAAGGTCCTAAAGATATTTTGTCTAACAGAAAGATGCTTACAGCTGCTTTAGAGCACGATAAACTGGTGGAGAAGGCACAAAGATTGGCGCATAGGGTTGTTTCTCCTAGTCTCTTGTCTCTTTATGACAATAAGATAGTTTTCGAATTACAATCTGTTGCGGAGAGAATTAAGACGCTTTATAATTTACTCGCTAAATGTTTAAACAGGTGTAAGGAGAAAAAAGTGTTGGTAAGAAAGAAATATCTTCAAGGAGCTGTTCCTGTGAGAGAGGCTCTTGTTGTAGCTTCTAGCCCTGAGTTCGTTCAGATAGCTTTACAAGTATTGTCTTCATAGGGAGGAGGGCAACATGGCAGCGGTCAAGCCGGTAGCGGAAAAAACGATAGGGAGAGTCAGGTTTGTAGGAAGTAGAGGAATAGTGATTGTCGGCGAAAGAAGTAAAGGTGAAATTAAAAAAAATCAAGCTGCAAAAACTAAAGCTATAAAAGCCCAAAAAGCTTCTTTTACTCCTAAGCGAAAGGGCAAGAAAAAGCCGGGATTACTAACTGCCGTTGCTAGCGTTTTATTGCTTACTGTTTTGTCGTACTTCGTTGCGCAAAAAGGGTAAGGTAATAGGGAGGGTGTGATGGAAAAACTGGTAAAGGAAATTTCTAAAATTTTTGAGCTGGAAGATGAAGAAATAAAAGAAGCTTTGACTGCAGGAGCAATGCTTCTAGCCAGTGCAGGCTTACTTTTTGCTGGTAAAAAGGCTGCTGATTTCGTGGAAAGAAAGATTAGGGAGATTAGAGAAAATGAAGAACTGTCTAACGACATTCAGACGCTTTTGGCTGGTATGAAGATGATACTTGACAAGCATGAATACAAAAAGAGATTTCTAACACAAGCTTCAGGAGAAGTTAAGATTAAAGAGGTAGCTCCACCTCCTCCCCCTCCTGTAAATTCTCAGAAGGAGGAAAATGATGTTTGAAGTGGAAACTATATCTCAAAAGGTTCTTTCTTTCTTTAGAGAAATTCTAAAATATAGAAAATTTTCATCTTTGGCTACCACTAGGAACGGGTTCTTCTTTTATGATTTGAATAATGAAGTAGCTGAGTATCACAAAGATCTCTTTGATTTAGCTGGAAGCTATTCGTTTATTCTCGATAGGTACCTAGAAGGATACTCAATTTTTAGGGAAGCTATCGTTGAAGGATTACAATCTGTTGTTGATGCTTACTTCGAGAAGCATCCTGAGGTTGTTCTTTATACAACTATGGATACTGTTTTGCTTGCTAACAATGGCAAAATAGAAAAGATAAATGATTTACATACTATCTTTGAGGAAGTGTTGCAATATGAAGGAAGGAAGTGAAAAAAAGAAGATATTATCTGCTTCATATATTCATCATTCGATAAAAAAGAAAATAATTGAAAGGGAGAAAAACGCGATAAAAAAGACTCCTCTTTCTGACATTTTGGACGAGTACTATTATAGACTTATGGCTACAGTAGAGGAAGGGCTAAGAAGAGGATACACTATACGCGTAAACGGTTTGTTCTCCCTCAGAATGAGAATAGAAAAGCAAGCAATTGGAGGAAAACGGAGGGTTAAGGGTTATATTAGATTTAGTGATAAGTTCAAGAGAAGCTGTCTTGATGGTTCTCTAACTAGCAATTTTGTAGTTGAGGTAGTTAATAAAAACACTGGGGAGGTTCTCTTAAATGTTGGTAGTGCAAGAGGTTCCAAAAAAGAAAAAGATAATAAAGGTTCACAATAGACATTATCCTGTTTTCCCTACGGCGCGAAAAGTTCTTGAAATGATTACGCTTTGGCATCATAAGTACTGCCCAATTCTCGTTGACGAAGAGTTCAATAAATGGGTTGAGTATGTTGCTCCCTATATTGTTACTCCCTTTTTAAAGAGATATACCATCAACAACTTTTCTGACATTACATTTAGTCTTATCTTTTATCCTAATGGAGTTTTAAACCTTGGAAGATTTTATTTGGGCACTATTAATCTTGATCCTGATATTCTGGACAAATTTTATCAACAGCTTTTGCGCTTTGTTGGGGAGAAGGCATATAAGTGGGCGAAGAAAAATGCTTCCATAGCTAAGTTAGTTGGTGTTGGAATGGGAGTTGATGTTGGAGCTGGTGAAAAAAGAGTTTATCTCATGTACGAAACCAAATGTCCAGCCATAAAGGGGCTTACAACTGATTGGAGAGGTAACATTATAGAGGATAAGACATATTGTATTGATCACAAAGGTAGGGTTATTTTGAAAGGGTCAAGAGGAACTCGTTTGCAGGTAAATGTTCAGCTGCATGGCAACAGAGCTGCGAGATATATTGCGAGGATGCCATTGCCCGATCAGGTTAAGATGGTGGCTCTTCAGATTGTGAATGACGGATACGCCCTTGATACTGTCAGTATTTCTGAGACTCGTGGCGTAGCATTGTATTTTGACTAATGTAAAAGGAGGAGAAATTATGCAGATAGTAACCGAAAATGGTTTTGGATTTAATGACAACAAGACTGCTGATTTGGATTTAAACAAACCTGATGCTATGAGGCTTCTTCGAGATATGGCCTTTAACCTGCGCAGAATAGTTTTGTGTCTTGGTGGTGGCCAATGGAAGGGAACGAGAACACTAACGATAGAACCACATAGTTCTGTTCTTGTTAAGTTTGTTGAAGTTAAAGCGGCTGTTATGGTTCATGTGGTCAATATTACTAACGATAAAATTCTCTTGCTTTATAACGACCAGACTTATGCTCACGATGAAAAAGTACTAAAAATGAACTCTTTCCCTTTACATCCTGGAAAGATAAGTAAGGTTTTATTGGAATACAAGGAAGTGCTTTATGCTTACAATCCGTATGATGAACCCGCTCAAATAAAAGTGGATTTGTATGCTGAAAGAACCTGCGCATTAGATCTGTAGAGATGCCGGATATTGATAGCGTGGTCCAGTACTTTAGTAAAACATATTTACGGAGATTTAAAAGGCTTAAGCCGCTAACAAGAAAAACATACTTTTCGTACATTTCTTCGTTTCTTAGAAGCTTTGGCCCCAATTTTAGTGAAGAGAACATAGAAAGATTTTTGCGTGCGCTACCTAAAACTGTTAGGAACAAAGCCTTTTTTGCACTGAAGCACTTTGCTAAGCACAGCGGGCACGAGTTTAATCTTACCCTTCATGACTTTCCAGAAGAATTTTGGTATTCTGAGTGGGACAGAGAATACGCGGAGCGTTTTTCAAGAGACGAGATTAAAAGGTTTTGTGAAGCAATTAAGCGGGGAGAATACAAACGCAAACAGGATGCAGCTGCATTGGTATTAGCTATTGTTTGGGGATTAAGAAAAGTTGAAATGGTTAACATGATTCCAGAAAAAGATATTGATCTCGCTAATAAGGTCTTTTTAGTCAGAACAGCTAAAAAAGGAAAGAAAAGACTACACTTGATCCCCACCAAACTTTTGCCTTACTTTGCATATCTTAAGAAAAAGAAGATCAGATTTACTTATCTTAATAATTACAACAGCTTCTTTACATTGTCCAGCATTGCAGGGGTACCTATTAAACCTAGAAGAGCTTGGCACGGCTTCCGCCGGGCACTCGTTACAGATCTGTTACAAACTGGAATTCCAGATGTAGAGATTTATGACTTTATGAGGTGGAGTAGGAGAGAAGTTATCTATAAGTATTATTCACCGGACCCTCTCGAAGTTGATAAGAAAATATTAGAAAAGCATCCTTATCTTCCTTATTTGTTATAATTTGTTTGAAATTGAAGGAGGAGGGCAGCATGCTTGCAGGAGTTGTCATGAAAGGGGGCAAGGTTTCTTCTTTTCCTGACCTATTACCATCCGGCTTTAAAACAATAATTGACAGTGTTTTTGGGACAAGGGCTTTAAGGAAGGTTTATTACTTTATCAGTCCTTTTGCTTCTACCCTAGTTGCTTCCGATGGTTCTAAAACTTATGTAGAAGTTCTTGCCCCCAATCCTAAAGATGCCCTATTTCGCTTAAATGAAGAGATGCGAGCCAATCCTTATGTTGTATGCTATGAAGTGCCTAGCGATAAGGCATCGGAATTTATTGATCTTATTAAGAAGCAAAAATCCTTGGCTATCAAGCAAGATATTGTTCAATCCATTATAGGCTTGAAGAAGTGCAAGGCAAGTGATAATCCATTTTCTATTTTTGCTTATGCCCCTAAGTTTTCAAGCCTTTACTTCTGGCAAAATATAGTAAAACACTATTTATGGGATAGAGGTTTCTTTAGTGCTAGTATTCCTGAGAATGGACACGGTAGAATAACTTTAACAGAAGATGGTATCTTTTCAGGGCTTTATAACCTTGATGAAGTTATTGTAGGAGGAGTAAGGTTTAAATTGCTTTACATGACTTTCGATTTGAAAGAGGAGGATCTGGCTAAAGTTAAGGAGAGAATTTATGATAACAAGAGAAAGGTTGATGCACTTAACAGGTCTGTTTTGAGAATAGCGAAACGCGTAGATTGTGAATATGCTATAAAAGATACGGTAATTTTTCCAGCAAGCGATAAATTGATTAGTAGAATAAGAAAAAAAATTAAATTCTCTCTGCCCATTGAGAAGTATCCTAGTGATAATGAACAGCAACTTCTTGTGACAAGACTTGCTTTAGACATAACTGACGCAGATTCTCCTTATGAGGTTGTCATAGACAAGCTGTTAGCTGTGTCAAAGGCGGTAGTGTCTCCACAGGTGCTCTTTTATCTTATCAAGATCTTCTACATCCTTGATGGTATTATTTCTTTTGTTTCTGTTACTTCGCAGATACTGGAAGAATCTAAGGCAAACGCTTACCTCTCTTCATTTGACAATCTGTCCTCGTTTCTAAGAGAAGAGGAAAGGAAACTTGAACAAGCGAGAAGTAAACTTATTTCCATTATTTCCTCCGAGGTTGGTGTAGAACCAAAAGAGCTGAAAGGCGTGCTTAATCCATTTGCATTCAGGATTTTAACCACACAGGCAATAAACGCGATAAGGTCCCTTATTTTTGGCGTCATTGATAGTACTGATAGGCGAAAAGCTATTGGTGTTTCTAGTAAGATACAGAATACCTATACTTTCATGATTAACGCCTTCTTGCCACTACTTTCTTCTCTGATTGGTGAGAAGAAAAGTTTCACTGAGTTTGATCCTTCTGTTTTTGAGAGTGGAGTCAAGGAACTTGTCAGCTTAGTAAAATCTGGAAGCTATAATGATAAGATAAAACACATAACAGATGCCCTGGTTGATAAATATGAAAATCTCAAAATAGTCAAGAGGGCTAAAGTTGATGAGATTATTGCCAATGCTATTTTCAGGCTAACGGGAATTGCTTCTCCATTTGTTTCCTTTGTTGATATACCTGCGCTCTTTGAAGCGTTTAGGATAGGCGAGAGATTTAAAATCACAGACCTAAAGCGGGCAATCGGTGAGGATCTTAAAAATCTTTCATTCAACTTGGTCGTTTCTCCCCGCGCTAAGAAATACTTCAAAGACGAAAGTACGCAAGAAACTTTTGCACTGTCTTCTTATCTTGTTAACGCCGCCTACAAAGGTGTTAGAAGAAAATATGACCTAATAGCTCGTAATGTAGTTGTTCAGGAAAGCGAAATAATCCAGGAATACAAGGAAGCTGCTACCGAAGCTGGGATAGGGGAACAAGGAAAGGATCTAGCTGAGCTTCTTGCTTTAACAGAGGAATATTCACGCGAATTTGAAGAGCTCACCGAGGATAAACTGCTTTCTGTTTATAGCATATACAAAAAAGAAGAAGTAAGTCCTGAGAGAAGATATAGATTTGCCAGATTTGGAGGCTCTCTTAAACATCTTGTTGAGTATTACTCTCCTTCTGGAGTTGGGTTGGGTGGAGGAGTAGCAGCCAAAGCTAATCCAATACTAGATGTTTTTACCTCTCTTGAAATGCTTAAGAAGGCCATTAAGGCGGTTACTGACAGGATGTTTGGAAAAGAGGTTGTGGATGAAAGTGAAATTCCTTCTACCTTCTGGGATGAAGTTTTAAAAGAAATATCATTGATGGAGGGACAGGGTTTAATCACAAGTGATATAAGAGAATTCTTTGAGCTTTTTGTTTATAACATTATACTTTCAACCCTTGATTATGTTGCTTCCTTTTTCTATCGCGCACAAGCTGTTGAGCCCGAAAGAAAGAGAGCTGAAGTGCTGTATAGATTTGTCGAGCTTCTTCTAGTCTTCGTTGACGAGATTAAAAGATGGATAGCGGCTTCATTTATTACCGTTTCTAGTGTTAAACCTTTTACGCCGCAGTGGCTCGGCTTTTTAAAACAAAAAGCTTCTAAGCATTTACAACTGAAAAAAGACTTTGTCAAAATTTACAAATTGATAAATTCTTCAGATTTAACTTCTTTGCGAGGAAGAGTTATAAAGGTAGTGTCAGAGATACTTGACAAAGAAGTTGGTAATGTGTTGCTGCGAACCGAACTTCAACATTTGAAGGCCATCACGATAGAGTTAATGGTTATACTTTCTTATCTCAAAGAAAAAGGAAAGACAGAATATACTAACAGCGAGATCGCGCTTACCATTGCTAAATTCCTAGCTCTTATCGCTGTACTGTCTTTAGTTAAAGCCAATCATACAAAGTCTAATTTTAAACTTGCCAAAAAAACTGACAAAGGACTGGATTACTATCAGGACGAATATAGGGTGCTTTCTGGCGAAAAGATAGAACAGCAGCTTTATGGTATCTGTAATGACATTGTTAAAGGAGCTAGGGTTGATGCTGTTGCTAGATATTTTGATAATGTTCTAAATCAAATCAAACAACTTGTTTCGCTTTGTGATGACGATTCCGTTTGTCTAGTTTATTCCATTCCTGAGGTAGAAGAGCCAGCATTAATTCCTTTGAAGGAATTTTTTGCTCAACAGGTTCTCGGAGCTAGGATATATGACCCCGCAGTGGTGGCCTTAAAAGAGATAATTGCCGGTAAGGTTTTAGATTTACTCCCGCTTTACAAAGCTTACTTTGGCCTTTGCGATGTTATTGAAAAAGAGCAGCTTCCTGTTTCTGAAGTAGTAGCTAAATATCCCGGTATAAGAAAACCCATCGCTGATTTTCTCCGTGAGGAAGTAGTCATTGGCGTTGAAAGAACGCTGTATCAACTTGCTGTGTACTTCTTGGTAATAAACGCTTTGGAATCAGCATCGCGCCCGACAGCTTTGATGATACTGAAGCGTATGCTTCTTGAATATGGGGCGACTCAACCTGATGTTCTATTGAACCTTATCAATGTTAGCGGAATGACTCTAAATACTTATTTTGCGTATAAGATGCCTATTGCCGATAGTGTGGTTGTAAGAACGAGATTTGCTAGATTGGAAGCTCTAAAAAGTATGCAACTTCCTATGCTTAAAGGATACTTAATAGGACAATGGAACTTGGTTGAAGATAGCTTACCCTACTACGGTGTTCCAATAGCTGGAATCCCAAGCTGGGCTTATGCATTGCCCTTGATGTTGTTCCAGTGCGTTGATTTAATTCCAGAAGAGGCAGTGAAGAAAGATGAGCTTATTTCAAAGGTTTTGGAAATAACTAAAGGGGTGCGATCCTCGGATGTTATAGGTATTGTTCGTAAATCCATTCAAGAAGCTGGAGCTGGAGCATCTGTTGTAGCTGGCTCTACTTGTTGTAATGTCTTCCGAGCTTTAGAAGAAAACATTGCAAAGGTGAAAAATGTCAGTGAGGTGGTTTCGTTCTTTAAGATACCTAGCACGGAGGTTGAAGGCAAGTACTCGTTTTCAATTTTCGATGACGTACCTAGTGTTTTATCTTCCGTCTCACCTACGCTTCTTGATAGAGTTGGACCCGATATTAACCTTAACAACTTTTATCACAGTGCTAGAAGCTTTGTAGTAATGCAGGCGTTACTTTCCATTTTGATTAATTTGCCTCCTGCGGACGCTGAAAGGAAGCTGAATACACTGATTAGGAACATTATGAGCGCTAAAAAATTAGGATCGTCAGCTATAGAGGCAGCTAATGCGATTTACAACAGATATTGCGATCTTTTACTTAACCAATCTGACAACAAACAAAGGCTTGAGCTAGATGCAGAAAGGCTTATTCGTCTCTCGAAGCTTGTCACAACAATTGCTAATAAGACATCCATATACAATGTTGTGCTTTTCATTACACTTATTGATTTCCTTGCTTACATAGCCGAGGCTCCTCGATCCTTCCAAGAGTTTAATGGAAGAATTGGAGTATTGGGTCCGGTTTCTACAGCTGTTATTGAAACCAAGAAGTTTCTTGAAGCTCTCAAATTTATAGGTCTTGACAAAATTGTGACTGATCAGGCTTACGGAATAGAAAGAATTGTCAACTTCCTGCAGGAAATAATGTCTTACTATCGTAATACCATACTGGAACACAGCAAAAGCTATTCATCTCTTGTTGCTTCCTTTGCTACATTCAGAGAGCAGGTCATCAAACCATTTGTTTTAACAACAATTGGTAAGGAAGGCCTTGAATTGATAGCTCTCTTAAAAACGCTATCTCATATTTCTGCTTTTGATTTCGTTCTAACCAAGCAGTCACTTGCAGATGTAAGCGAAGCTAGAGATTTACTTGACACAAAAGACAAGATTATTTCTCAACATGTATTCTATGCCACCGCGCTGGCCGAAAGGATAATTTCTGTCCACACCATTAAGCTGCTTGCTATGCAATATGAGGATACATTCACTATGCTTGCTAGACGCGGAAGAAGTGTGTTTTCTGCTGATGGGCGCAATAGCTACTTTGGTAAAATAAGAGACAAAATATTTACCTCTCTTCCTAAAGACAAAGAAATACTAAGAGGAGAGGATATAACATTTGCCTTAGCTTACCTACTCGCAGCTTTGAAATCTCATGTATTCCAGCCAATTAATGATGCCATTGAAAACATTGGAGGTTCTACAGTTCAGTCTGTTATAGACAGCTTTAAGCACGCAATCAGAAATTCTATTGAAAAAGAGATCAAGCAAGAGAAAATAAGAAGTTCAGAACTACCACAAGTTTTGCCGCTTACTTCTAAGATAGTTAAAGACGCCGTTGCGGGGTTAATGTCTTCAACCCCTGCTTCGAGAATCTATGTTCTGTCTTTACTTATTGAACTCGAAAATAAAGCGCAAGATATACTCAAACAAGTAGCTGCTAAGCTAACGCTTCTTAAAAGTAAGTACCCACAATCCATTCCTGCCCAACTTGTTCGTGAGATTGTAATAGAAACCATTGTTCAATATGTAGAAGGGCTTGTCAAGGTTTACACGGATGGAATTAAAAACGAAATGCTCTTATCTCTTGTTAGTTATTACAATGCTATTATAGACACTATGGTTAGAGAAGACGAGATAACAAAAGGACTTGTACAGCTTATTCTTGCCTATACCTTCCTATCTCATGAACCTGCTGCTCTCGAAGAAGGGATAAAATACTTAAGCAACAATCAAGTAATTTCTACCTTCAAACAGGAGTACGAAAATCTTAGAACAGAAAAAACTAAATACGCAAGCTTCACAGAAGCATTCTGCTCTACTATTGCTCGTTTCTGTGAATATGAATCTACACTTATTAAAGTGCCTCACCTAGTATTACTCACTTTGCTGATTTCCAACATTGTTCCTCGTGCATACAGAACGCAAGTTGATTTGAAAGCTGCTAGCTATGGTAACATTTGGTCTGGTGTAATCGGATCAGTGGTATCTATGGCAGTAGCTCGAAGAACAATTGAAAGATTTTCCTTTGTTCTCTCTAAGAAAAAAGTGCGGGAAGAAGTATTCGCGGAAGCAGAAGAACAAAGAGCTATTAACTTTATTGCTCAGCAGCTTTCCGAGTATGTTGTCCCGCAAGAACAGGTCAAGAAGATGAAACAGTTTTCTCCTTTACTGCTTTAGTCTTTTACTAGGTGTTAACACTGGAATTTACTATCGTTTGTGTCTTTCTTGAGGTAGTTGTTTATAAAATAAGTAGAAAAATACAATAGGGAGGTGCAAAATGGCAACCGCTGTAATCTATGATGGAGTGGCAGGATTTGATAATGTGGGAGAAACCGCAAAGAATGTCATTAAAGGCGGTGCAATCGGAGCCGCAACAGGACTAGCTACCATTTTCGTAACAAACAAAATTCCAGTAATTAACAGGATGAACCCTATTATCAAATCCGTAATTGAGCTCGGTATTGTTATTGGAATCACTGCCCTTGCTAAGGACAAACTAGGAGAAGAAACAGCAACGGCAATGGGAGTTGGTGGTGCTTCAGTAGTTCTTGGTGCAGCTATAAGCAAGTTACTGGCCAAGAAGTTCCACAGCGCACCACAGGTGGTACCCGGCAAACATGGCTTTGAAGGATATGGAGATGCTGTAGCTCCTATTATTGAAGAAGTGGATGGATACGGAGACGCTGTAGCTCCTGTTGTTGAAGAAGTGGACGGATACGGAAATGAAGGTGAACTTGAAGAAGAACCGGTAGAAGTAGATGTTGTTGATGGTTATGGCGAAGTTGAAGATGAAGACGAAGGAGTCGTTGTAACTGTTGAGTGAGAAAAAGGGGCAGCAACCCCTTAACTAAAACTATTAAAAAGGAGGTGCAAAATGGCAAAGGTAAAAGTAAGGCTTCCAAGCGGAAAGGTTAAAGAAGTTCAAATCTCAGATCTCAGACCTTACTCTTGGTATGATGCTATTCAAATCAAAGCAGACTTGAAGTCAAACAACTATGTACTCTTTAAGAAGACCGGTAGCCCGCTCATTCTTTCTAACATGAAGACCCCTTCTTCTATTCCAAACGGCTTCCAGTTTGAATTACAAGCTGTTAGGATTTCCTATGTCGGAGTTGCCAGCGCTGATGACCTCAACAAACTCATTCATAATGCTGTCTTGATTTACAGAAAGGGTGGTTCTGATGAAATCTTTGTCAAGCCGTTGTGGGAATTCACAACCGGTGGTGGTGTTTGGACACCAAAAGCCGATGTTGATGTACCCTCTTTCGGTTTGCCAACGGTAACCGCAGTAAGCAAGCTTCCGTTCTCTATCTTCATCGATGGTGGAGATGTTATGGAATGGATTATAGCTGTTGACTTCCAGTTCCCGCCAACGGATGGCAAGTATCTCAGCCAAGACATAACGCTTCAAGTTGTTCTTGATGGTGTTCTAAAGAAACCTGCTCTTTAATTCTTGTTTGGTTTATATCAGCCCGCTCTCCACTCACTATGGAGGGCGGGCTTTTTAATTATGAGTAAGGCTAATTAGAAGTTTTATTTTTTGCTCAAAGGTTTCTAAATACTCTTTTTTTTGCGTTTGTTAATAATCCAAGACGCGTTTTTGTTATAATACTCATAAAGACGAGTAAGGGAGGAAAGCGATGCTTGTTATCGAAGGGCCCCCTCGCGAAGAAGGTTACGGATTCTTCAAAGGAGTGATTAAAAAGGTTTTTAAGGCAGTTAACAAAGTAAGTCCAGTCCTCACAATAGGTAGTTCATTCCTAACTGGGGGACTTACTACTGGTTTTCTAGCTAAACAAGCTGGAGCGGCTGCAGCAAAAACTGCCATCAAATCCAGTATCTCCCATAAGCCAACAATTATCACTAAACCTAGTATACCTCATAAGCCAATAATTACTGCTCCACCTCATAAACCTTCCACACCTCATAAGCTAATAGTTAGTCCACCTCATAAA
>CAZJFY010000001.1:49297-84614 GCA_964545225.1 uncultured bacterium
TAAACCTTCCATACCTCACAAACCAACTGTTGTTCAGCATAAACCTTCCATACCTCACAAACCAACTGTTGTTCAGCATAAACCTTCCATACCTGGCTGGGTATTGACTACCATTCCTCTCGTGCTACCTGTTGTACACCATACCTTATCTCATAAATCCCAAAGTGATGAATCTGAGGAATATGAACAAGAGAACCTCCGGCCTGATATTCAGCCTTCTGAAGACGAAAGCTTGCCAACAGTAGTTGAAGATCAGACCCAGCCTTCGTCTTCACAAGGACAAAATCTACCTGTAATAGTTGAAGAGCAGACTCAGTTTCCGTCTTCACAAGGACAAACCTTACCAATAGTACCTGGCCAATCTCAGCCTCAGCCTTCTCGTCCCTCACCTTTGCCACTAGTGGTGCAAACCCAAACTAGTATTTTACCGTCAACAACGAAAAAGAAAAGAAATATTCAACAATCAAAAACAGCTACAGCTTTGCTTTTCCAGCAGCAGCAAAAACTTACTTCTCAAAAACAAGCTAAACAAGAAAGCAATCTGGGAACATTAGCATTGCTTGGAGGTGCTGCCCTTATCGGACTTTTAGCTCTTTCCGGAGGTGAGGAATGAAGTTTAAAAAATTTAAAAAAGGAGGTATTCCCGCACTTCCTCCGCGACCACGCCTTCCTACCTTTAGGATTGAACCCTATTGGTATTTCTGGTCGAAAACAAAAACGGGCAAACCTGTTTTCTTTTTCTCTACTAAAGAAGGAAAGTTTACAGATACAATAAAAGTAATGACGCATTCAAGAAAGCCCTGCAGGTTTCTACAGCTAGCAATTTTTAAAAAAACAAGAATCATAAAAGATCTTTTTGGGAGCTATTGGCCTATACTTCCTGGAACCTACGCTGTTTTTGAATGTCCAGAAGCATCAAAAGAAATAAAAATATTTGGACCATGGAAAGAAGCAACGCTCTATGATGCAAGCGGGAAGCCTGTTCGTAGAGTTATTTCGCAATATTTTTCATTCCAAGCTATACATGATCTCATCCCCCCCAAGAGTTTTATAGTTGCCAGAACATGGGCTGGCCTCTCTAAAGCAAACAAGGTTTGGAGAGAGTTTTATAAAAAGCCCAAACCTTATGAATCTACCAAACCTCACAGATTACCTAAGCCCCATAAACCCCTCCCCACCAAGCCTCACAAACAAAAACCAACTCCTAAACCGTATTTACCGCCGCATATAACACAAGCTCCAGCTCCGGGGCTTGTCCCACATAAGAGGTATGATATGTTGTCTATTCAGGCATCTTCCAAAACAAAAGATGACTGGATGAAATATGCGGCAATAGGAGGGTTAGCGTTAGCAGCAGGATTGCTCCTATCACAATCTGGCGATTAAGTATATGTGGTTGTAACGTCTTTCAGAGAAGCTTATGTTAAGAAGCAAGACTTAAAAGTTCATAGTTAAATTGTCTTCCTGGGAGCAAAAACAGCTCTTTCTTCGCCCTCGTTACTGCCACATACCATACCCTTCTTTCATATTCAGTTTTTAAATTGTTGTAAACCTTAGTATTCACTGACAAATCCAGGATCACTCTATCAGCCTCCAATCCCTTACTTTGATGTATTGTTCCCACATAAACCTTTGGGTTTTGCCATTCAGATAGCTTTGTTAATCTTCTGTACCATCTTTCAATTAACACCGCCGGTGCATCAAACAAAAAAACCGGAGGGATTTTCGAAAAAACAGCATGCAGAACCGGAAAATCTTTTGCTAATTCTTTTCCAGTCTTATCAAATGTAAAAATCCCCTTCAATTCTTTCCGATCTTTTTTAAACACTTTAATGACTATTTCTTCCTTCAAATTTTTGAGCATCTCGTTCCACATTCCTATCGTCACTCTCCCTTCACATTTTCTAATAGCCTCGTAGGCAGCAAGCGCTGAAAGCAAAGACATTTCTTTCTTACTAGCAGTATTTCTTGTTCCCATAACCACATGAGGAATATCTAGTCGTTCAAGCATCTGTCTAACTTTCGCTACTTGCTTACGATGTCTGCAAAGTATAAAAACAGTCTCATTGTCCTTAACATCCAACATCCAAGGCTCTAGTGAAGCTATCCTTGCGATCTTTCCTTCTTGCCCGTTGTGTTTAAAAGGTTTGTTTACCCTATGTTCGTTTAGCGAGATGTACTTCACTGCAAGCTCCCAAATTTTCCGTGGAAGCCTATGACTTTTATCCAGTACTATTTTCTTATCTGCCCTCATGTCTAACAAAAATTCGGCATTTGCACCATTTAGCCTTGTATATATTGTCTGATCGTCATCGCCAAGAATCCAAATTTCCTCAAAATTTTTCATATTTTCCTTTAAAATAGCACACATAACTGGAGATAAATCTTGTGCTTCATCTAAAACTAAATATCTACCACTAAACGATATGCCTGCCCTAAAAGCCTTATAAAGTATCATGTCGTATGAATACTTCTCTGCTTCCTCTTGAAATAAACTGAATTCGTAAACGAAATTCATCCAATTTTTGATGTTAATTTCTTTCAGCTCGTCGTAATATCTAAAGACAAACTTTCTAAGCTCTATTTCTCTTTTTTCATTACAAAACATAGGAGCTTCATTAAGCAATCTTCCATACCACTTTAAATACACATTTCCTATCTCTTTCTCCTCCATCTCGTCATCAAGAATTTGATCAACAGAAAAAGGAAGACCCATTTGCCCCATGAACTCTGCAATTGTTTTTTCATCTAGAATGTTTTTTCTCGTTAGTCCAAGCTCATAAAAACAAATAGAATGCAATGTCCTAACTTGCCTTTTTGACAAGCGGCTTTCCTTTTCAAGAATCGCGGACTTTGCTGCCCGCGAAAAAGATAGCGCTATTGTTTCTCCTAGTTCGTCATCATTTAGTTTCTTAAAAAGGTGCTCAACCACAAAGGTAGTCTTCCCTGTTCCTGCTGGCCCATAGACTATAAGTGTTCTACCCATCAGAACTCAAAAAGCTCCTCCTCATCTTCTTCTTGGTGCGTTTGGGCACTTTCATTGACACTGCTCTCTAAAGCTGCTTCTATATCACTAGACTGTTCAGCCTCTTGAACAACAGTTTCAACAAACTTCATAATTTCAGATTCGTCCGGGATACCTAGCTGACCTTTGTTTATTTTGAACGACAAGACACCTTCAAATTCAACTTCTTCGATTCCAATTTTTCGTAGCGTTCGTGTTATAGCATAATTAGAAACTGAACCTATTGTCCCTTTCCTCTTTATAAAAGACAGTAAAAATTCGTATCCAACATAATAACTATTTTCATCTTGAGTTATTCCTCGCCCGCCAGTAAGCTTATACTGGAATCTGTCTAACATATTGTTTCTATAATCCACAATCAACTCCTTAACCATTGCATTCAGCAACTTCATAGTTACATCATCAGTTTTAACCGTGTTATTTTGATTAGCTATATCTATTAACCTACTGAGCCACACAGAGCAAAATTCTTTTTTCTCTTTAACACTGTCTCCAGGAATAGAAATTACCGGATTCAGGGTAGCAATCTTTAAGTTCCTTTCCAAAGAAGAGGGATTTGCAAAGTCGTTTGACTTCAAAACTACCGAAACTGGACCATGCGGGCTCATTACTTCTATCTTAACAAACCATTCAGAAGCGCCTTCGCCATATCGAACAATTTCTACTTTATCCGGGTTAAGTCCAACTTCTTTCATAAAGTCTTCTACACCTGAGGCTATTTCAAGTTCTCTTGCTAGTCCCTCTTCTTTTTCCTTTTTCTTCTTCTTTTCGGTTTGTATTTTCTCAAAGAACAAGTCACGGTCAACGGGTAGAGACAACATTTCAGCTAGGGTTTTGACTGCCTCTTTAAAATCCAGTCCCCACAGTTCCTGAGCCAGGCTAAAGACATCGTAGATTCGACCATCATGGAAATCAATAGCTATTTGACAATCGGGATTCTTATAGACTATAAAGCTTGGGTTTTTATCAGGCTGATGAAACGGACAGTGGCAAGCGTAGTATTTTATGTACTCCTTGTGAGGAATACCAAACAGCGAAGGAATATCAGCTTGTCTTCTTATCTCGTCCAATAGTTCCTTGAAATCAAATCCAGAAGCCCTTGCTCTTCTGTTTGTATTTTCCTCTACTTCCTTTCTTATTTGTTCTATCTCTACTTTGCTACCTTTTTGTATACAAACAGTCGTCGAGAGAAGATCATCAACATCTATATATCCTCCTGCAGCCCTAAATCCAAACTCACCTAGATCCAAAATATATGGATAGAAATCGTATTTGTAGTTTTTAAAACAAGTCCTCTGTGGATGGTAAAGTGATGCACTTTCATCTATCGGCAAGCTGTATCTTCTTCGTAGATCTTTTACAAGATCAACCAGCTTTTCGTTCACAACAACAATTTCGTGTTTCACGAGTGGTCTGCTGAACTTAAATACCAAATTCACCCCACCGCCGGTTACGTACGCAAGATGAATAGCATTACTAAGGTCCTGTGGAAGAACAGACAACACACTATCTAAAAGTTCAGCCAACTTCTTTCTGCTAGCCTCATTTTCAAGCACAAAAGGAATAATTTTTTTCCTTTTTAGCTCTTCTTTTTCCGATTTTGTAGGTTCTATCTCCAGTATCCACGAAGCAACAGACACCACCTCATCTTTTCCAGTCCTTTTGTGAAGTCTCCTAGGAAGAACTAGACCAGGTATAAAAGCAATATTGCACTTATCATAAATCGTGGATAGTCCCTCTATACTTGCCTCTATTGCTTGTCGGAATGTTTCAAGACTTTCAAGAATGTTTACGCCCTTATGAAACGCTTTTGAATAATTTAAATTCCCGCTATCGTGGACAAACTCTATATATCCTTCCCCGCCCCTTAACTCCCGGAAAACAACAGATAATAAAGTATAGGTCTCTTTTACTCCCGGTAACATACATCCCCCGCCGCCTTGCTTATTCTATCACAAGATAACCCGAAACACAATCACTTGTTATTTTGGTTTCTTCCTTTTAGCATTAGAATTTTTTGACTGGGAAGCTCTATACTTGAGGTTGCTCTTAAATACTCTGAATAAATTTTAAGATTCTCGTTCACCTCAAATATCTCGCTAACCTCATCAATGCACACTATAATTTCAGACTTGGGAGGTTCTAAAATCGGAGAAAAATCAATATTTAGAAAGGCTATCCCCCAACCATTAGGTTGAGGTGCCAACACTACCCTCACGGGCTTTTCAAGAACCATATAAGATTTGTCTTTCGTCCTAATAATCTTTTTTAGCGAACCGATTATTATATTCTGTCCTACCGTCACCCAAATCACTTTGTTAATCATCTTATTTAACTGTTCGTTCTGCATACCTACCTCCTTCTTTGTTGCGTAATTTAAAATTCGATATCGTCCAGCACATCGTCATGACTTACATCCTGGGTATCAGTGCTAATACCCGTGTCATCGGATGGCGAATCAGCTTCTTCAACAGCCTCAGCGCTCAGATCATGGGGCATCTTGTTCAACCAGTTGTTCTTAATAGCCGCGGCTATTGGAATTAAAACCGGTTTCCACTCCTCGTAATCCTCTAGCCTGTCTCCTAGCCTTAAATCAACAGCAATCACTTTTTGCCCTTTCACCTCAACCTTGACAGACGACAACACTGCCAGCTTTCCTATCTTGCACGCTGCTAATAATCCATTCATTCCAGTCATCTGCCTTAATTTCCTTTCAAAGTTACCTACCCTTACTGAATCAACAGGCGACAGAGGGATTTGGAAAAGCTTCCAACCCAAATTATTAACATTTGCTACTACAAACAATAAGCTAGCCCTTCTTATTTGAAATTCTTCAATGTCCATTTGGGTCAACATCTTATTTACCTTTGCTATCTTCCTTTCCATAAATGAAAAAATTGAATCCAAATCTTCTGATGTTGGGAAAACCCTTATATTCCTCGTTCTCCCCTGATTGTTTATCCTGATTTGGATAAAAGGTACTCTGACAACAGGTATACAAGGTATTTCTCTTCCAATCACCTCTCCTTTACACTCTTCCTGCCCTTTATTTTCAAAAACATACTGCCCTATTAAGGCTGGATCTATATCTTCTCCACAAACCCTGCTATTTTGTGATTTAATCAGCTTAAGATTTAGAACTAATGGCGTTTTGACGCCGCTCTCCAAATCACTCAGTAACTCGTCTATGTCCCCTTCCTCAGCAGTAAACGGTGAAAGAATTTCCTCTGCGAAACCCCAGTACTTGGACTTGTAAGTTTTTGACATAATTGAAAGCAACCTCGCAACTTCATGGTCAGACAATCTCTTTTTCCTAATCAGTTCCTTTAGTTCTTTCGCTGCTGACTTCATCGCCACCCTCCTTTATAGCTTTTCTTATTGTTAATACCGTTATCTGCGACTTGTATAGATTAATTGCCCTCAGTAACACTTCTTTTACCGGCAACTTCTTTTGCTTGGCGTAACTCTTTAACCAATGCCAAGCTCTTATCAGCTCTTTATCTTTGTCGGAAACTGAAACTCCTATTGTTCTCCTCATCTTTCACACCCCAATCTTTCTCTTCGTTAACCTTGAATATAAGATTTCAAGAACTAAATGTCAATACTCTCAGGTCAAATAGAGTGAACAAAGTTCACGGTGGGCCTTAACAAAGAAGGTCTTAAAGAATGTCCTCAACTTCCTATTATTTCTCTTAAGGCAGTCAAATTAATAACTGGTGTATTTTTAATTCTCTCTTGAGCAAGATCACAATACTCTTTCACTATCTCAAAACATAAAAATTTCCTGCCCAATCTCTTGGCAGCTACTCCAACTGTTCCTGAGCCTGCGAACGGATCCAAAACTACATCACCTTCATCGCTGCCATACATTATCATCTTTTCTACTAATGTAAGAGGCAGTTTGGTTGGTGTTCTTTTCTTTCCTCGCCAATACTCACGCCTTACAAACCATACATCTTCCGGGTAATGTTCTATTTTATTGAATTTGTATCTCTTAGGGTCTTTTGCTACAAACAAAATGTGATAATGAGATGTAACAAATTTCCTTTTTGTGAAAACGCCAAACTGATATTTCCAAATAATGTGATTTATAGTAGTAAAACCAACATCGTCAATTGCGTTTAAGACATCTTTTAAGTTCGTCCACCCAGATACAATAAAAGCCGTCCCTGTTTTCTTTAATACTCTAAAAGCTTGCGTCATCCAAGAAAGACAAAAATCATAATACTTCTCTTTTTCTACTTCATTATATCCAGCGATCGTATTAGACAGGCTTCTATTATAATTCTGCTTTTCATGGCCAAATCCTATCCCAAATGGAGGATCAGTAACAATTAGATCTATGGACTCATCTGGTATCTTCTTCATTAGAACTAAGCTGTCTCCACAGTAAACCTTGTTCAACACAAAATCTCCTATTTTCATATTCATTTCTCCTTGGAACCTCCTTAAAAATCAAGTCCTTAGGAAGAAGCTTCCAACAAAACCAAGAAGTATTAAACCATGCGCCGCTTTTGCCCCCATCCAAAAAGTTCAACCTTCTGTCCAACACCAATACTTGAATACCGTACTTCCTGAATAGCTTAGATCTCTCTCTCCCTTCTAAAGTATGGATTGGAAGCAAAAAAGCAAATGGTTTGCCTATTTCGTATGCCCTCTTTAGAAATTGAGTTTTCAAGCTGTAAGGAGGATTGGTTATGATTATGTCGAACTCAAAGTCCGGAATGCGTCTAAGAAAGTCAAAACCATCCTTAATATGCGTTGAAATCACCTTATAGCCATTTTCTATCAACACCTTCGTAATATTAGAGTTGCCCGGATCTGTACACTCCCAATAGATTTTATCTTTAGGCAGAAACTCTAGTAAAGGATAAACAGCTTCGCTGGGGGTATATATCTCGTCATATCTATCCCTTTTTATATAATTGATCATCGCCTTTTTCACGCCAACCCTCCTTGATGCCCATTTTCCGCTCCTTGCTAAACAAGTAAACCGCGTTAATAATTTCCTCAAATACAGCTGCAAATGCTTTTTCTTCTGCTACTCTATCATTTACAATCATTTTTAAAAACTTATCCCACCATTTTATTCTGGAGTCGGAATTGATGAGTATTCCCGCTCCCAGAAAAACAACATAAGAAACCCCTCTTTCTTTGTCCTCATCCACAACTATAAACACTGTATAACCTCGCTTCAACATCTCCACGCCTTTTTTCACTGCCTCACCAAATTTAAGCTTAGAACAAACAATTGTAATCTGCTCAGTTGTTTCAACACTTGTCCGAGGTTCACCATCACTGCACTCACTCTTCACAGCTTCAAACAAAACCACACGATCAGGCTCAATTTTTACATCCGAAAGGAAAAGAACTTTGTCAATTCTGGGTTTTTCGCTTTCCAGCGCTCCCAAAAATTCATCATATCTCATAATGCCTGATACCTCACAGTCATAAACTCAAAATCACTCTCTGAAACTTGTTCCCCTTTCTTCGAAGGATCGGCAACTCTGTATTTTAATTTCATAACCAACATCAAATCGCCATCTTCCAGCTCCGTCATACCCCTATTTAGCTCCACCTCAACTCCTGTCCATCTCTTAATTAATTCAATATTCTGTTGATATCCGATGTAGCTAACTAATATACCTCTTTGATGAGACCATTTAACCAAATGACAAAATTCATCTTTAGTAATCCTTTCTGCCCTATACACTCCAGGCTGAGGCATTACAGCTGAATTTACTAACCTAACCTTCACGATATCCTCCTCTTTAATTAATGAGATTTCTACGCTCCGCCGCTTCCCAAGAGATATTCCTTCGCAAATTTTACCACATTTTCTGTAATTCTCTTCTTTTGCCTAAGATTTTGGTAAATAGCCCTATCTATCGTATCTGTTGCCTTCTTCCTGTCTTTAACAACACTGGGATGTAGTCTTGATAAAAGAACATAATACTCAACTTTTCTAGCCTTCTGACCTATTCTATGCATTCTGTCCTGCGATTGTAGAAAATCTTCAAGCTTAAAGCTCAAACTCATATAAATTGCTGCATCCGCAGCTGTTAGTGTAGTGCCAACTCCCATTGTTCCAGGATTGGCCACAAGAATCTGTAAGTCCCCATTTTGAAACTTATCAACTATTTCTCTTCGTCTCTGAGCTGGAGTTTCGCCCGTTATATAATCTGCCTTATATCCCTTCTGCTTCAACATCTTTGTTAATCTTTCTATTTCAAATCTATATACTCCCCAAATGACGGTTTTCTTTTCTCCTCTTTCTTCCAGAATGTCCAATATTACATCTATCTTTTCTCTACTAAACTCATGGGCTCTTCCCTCTTCGTCAACAATAAATCCAGATAACATCTGATTTAACCTAGTAATCTTTGCCAACACTGAGCCAGCATACGAGAATATTTCCTTTTCGTTGCCGCTCTCATCAAGTCTTTTAACAAGTGTTGCAAGCTCATTTTCCATTTCGAGGTAATGCTTAGTAGTCCTCTCGCTTAACAACACATCCCTATGGACAAAAATCTTATCAGGTAAGTCTTTTAAAACTTCTTCTTTCTTAACTATGTAAGCAAAACCGTTAAGCAACTGCCTAAATTCTTCTTTTCTATCCGGCCTTAAAACCTTCTTCGCAAATTTGTAATCAGACTCTCTCATCAGGAAGTACGCCTCAAATTGCCTTTTAGAAGCAAACAAAAATTCATGTATAAACAAACCTTGAGAGTAAATGTCCTCAGGAGTGTTAGTGATTGGGGTTCCGGTCAGTATATACCGTCTTTTTGCGCATCTAGCAAGCTGAACAGCAGCTTTTGTCCTCGCAGCCTTTGTTGACTTGATCTTCTGACTCTCATCAGCTATAACAACATCTACTTCTCTAGCTAGCTTTAGTGAAACAATTGCATCGTCTATTACCTCTTTTATCTTTCCCACTGCCATGTCTTTTAATCTTTCCATTTCAGCAATAACCTTCTCTATCTCCGACTTATCTTCGCCAGTGCTTTTCCGAATAGCATTTCTAAACACTTCATTCAACTTTTTCAAAAAAGAATAATACTTCTCTAAAGTATCGTTCAAATCAGAACGCAGATTAGGAAAGAGCCTCCACAAAAAGTCATAGCCTAATATCAAAAAATTTAACTTACTCCTGTCTGCTTGTACAAATCTCATAATTTCCTTTTTCTTGTCGTATCTCGTTCCCTCAACTGCAAAAAACACTCTATAAGGAACAATCACATTGTTCTTTATCTCTTCTCCCCATCCAGAGTATACAACAGAAAGCGGGGCAAAGATAACAGTTTTTGAAATCTCGCCAATGTCAAATAAGTAATTCAAAGCATCTATAGCAGCTTTTGTCTTTCCTGTTCCTTGTTCCATAAAAAGGGCATAAGATTCGTTCAACACTAGAAGGCTCGTGGCAATTCTCTGATGAGGAAAGGGTTCTATCCTATATGGATAATCGATAGGCTCCTCCAGGCCCCTCTTTATCTTTTCGCTTTGTATGTAAGTATCTTTTAAGGCCAACAAAAACTCCCTAATTTTTTGTCTCTCCTGCTCGCTAACATTCCTGTCGTAATACTCATTTATGATGCCCTTCTTCTTTAGCTCAACCAGGGGCCTGATTATGTGCGTATAAGCAAAATACGGGATACTAGCAAGTAGGTAATAATTTTTATTTCGCCGAAAGTAAACACGATTGTACATTTTACCTAGCGCTACCCCATCGCGCTCCCTTATTACTACTCCCCTCCGCGTCTTAGAAACCAACATTTTGTTTGCCCCCTTTCTACATATACAAGCCTAGCAATTCACAAACATAACTATCAACAACTTCTGCAATCTTCTGCCAAATTTCTTCAGGAATCTCATTTTTGTCAACCTTTCTAAAACCCTGCTCTCTAATAATCCTCTCGTGCTTTGCATCGTTTTCAAAATCTAGAAACACCTCCCCAGCTGCTGTTTCTCCGGTTTTTTTCCAATAAGTAACAGTCCACCAAACCTTTCCCTCTTTGTCCCACATGGCAGGGGCAACCACGAACTCGTAAACCTCCTCGTCTTCAAGTACTTCTAAAACCTTCCTTTTAGCTTCGTCAACGCTAACCTTTCTTTTCTCCTTCACGGCTCCCTCCTCGGCAGACTAGATGCCCAGCGTGGTGATTAAGGGATCAGAATCAAGCCAACCGGTTTCCTCCAACCTCTTTTTCAGCTTCTGAACGAGCTCTTTTGCAATGTTCACCGCAATTTCGTGCGCTTCTTCCTTGCTCACAAGCTTGAACTTTAGGTACAACGTTCCGTTATCGTCATAGTCAGCGGAAAAACCTTTTTTGCTTGCACTAACTTCTACCTCCACCGTAGTACCGTAGATGCTCCACTTGACTTTCTTTTGATGCCAATCGTACCAGATCATCCCACCACTCCTTACTTCACTTAGAACGCCCTCTTTGGTTAGACGCGTAATTACTTCTACCTCAACCATCTCCCACCTCCTTTATTCAATTGCAGTCTCCCAAGCTGAACAACTTTAGATCTCAGCTAAAATCAATATTGCTTTATAATGCAACTAAGGAAGTTTCTACTGTTGTTCCAAAACCCATCTCCCCTTTTAGACTAATGATGATAAAAAACAACATTAAAGCTATCTGCTTTTATTCTTACTCTTGTCACTTCCTGCTTTTTGTACCCTATCATTACCTTCTCGCTTCTTTCTAGGAAGTTAGCTATCCTTTTTTCTATCACAACTGGCACCTCAAATGGCCATCTAAGCGACACTTTGATTTTAAGCGGCTCAAACCATCCAAGAACAGGAATTGTCTCTATTTCATCTCTAGATATTCTAACCGCAGCCACCTCATATCTATTTATTCTTCTTAACTCTTCTAGAAGTCGCTTAAAATACCAGCCTGGGATCTCATGCTCTAGCGGTATTTCTGCAAAATCCGAATACACTTCTTGCCATTTCTCTAACGGCCAACTTTTGACACAAATCTGCTTAGTGCGAATTGTAATGGATGTTTCAATTTCGGGCTTCTGTACAACTATACTTACTGCATCACTGTCAGCAATAATTTCCGCATTGCTTAAATTTCTTCTTTTGGCTTCGGTTATCAACCTGACTGGAATAAAGCTTTGTTTAAGCACCTCAAAACTATCTAAAACATCTTTTACTACTAATAGTTTGTTGTCCGTCCATACAAGCATGCCCTCTCTTTCAGTAGTAAGCAGCATAACCTCGCCAAAATGACTTAAAAAATGTCCGCTATTTTCCTTTGATAAAGACAATATTCTATATATTTCTTTCAAATTACCTCTCGCTACGCACACTCCCATGCTATCCTCCCCAAATTGCGTTTAGTAAGCACTTTCAAACTCTTCTCTGTAACTTTTTATCTTCCTATAAATCTCCTCAACTACAAGAGGCAAATCTTTGATAGCCTGCAGTGTTTCCTCACGGGACATGAACACTACACGAGCGCGAAAATCGCCATGTAAGTAACATTCGCCATCGATGTCTGTAACTTCACTTGGAAGGAGAAATTCGCGCTCAGAATCAAAAAATCGGTTCACTCTTGCTAAATTAAACCAGCTCCCTATCCTGCTCTTAAAATACCTCAAACAATACTTCCTGTTCTCAATTTGAATTGACATTTCTCTTATTCCTACCTCATCCAACATCTTCTCAATTTCTTTAATAACTTGTCGTGCCTCTCTTAATCTCTTTGCTGTTACCCTCTTGTAGCTTTGGCATTCGCGCTTTAGGGCCTCTAAGACCTCTCTCCAGTCCTTCATGATCCACCTCCTTTTATTTTTTTTTGTCTTCTGCTTATCGCGGTAAAGCGAGAGTAAACCTTACAGCGTTATTTCTGTTTCCATGCCTTCTGAAGAGAACCATTAAGTTCTTTCCTTTGGAATAATCTCAGTTAGCACCCCTGCTTGCTAAGGTAGATTTTCACAACTATCATATTCCACCTCCCCTCCGATCTATTTACCTAATTAGGTTGTTTATTCCTCACAATCTTCCGATTCAAGTTTAAGTTCAAACTCAAAATTTTTCCTAATTTCGTTTATCCTTCCAAGTTCTTCAATTGTTTCTTCAATTGTTTTGTCTTCGAATATCTTCTCAAGAAGCTCCTCTCTATCAAGCTCCCTCAGATCCCCGCTGAACTCCTTAGTAATTCCCTCTTCCGAAATTACTATCTTACCTCTATCACCATTATAGATGAGGAAAAGCTTGCTTCCATCCGTAGCAAACTTCCAACCAGCGTCTTCTATCTCATAGATAGTGCTCCTAACGAATTCTTCCACCCACACTTCTATCAGCTCTCCGTAGACAAATTCAACTTCCGGATAGTTTTTTAAAGCTTCTAACAACAGCTGCGCTTCCTTGAAATCGCTTACTGTGTACCCTTCTGTGAAGTAATAAGAAGATGCAATATAGTTACCATACACCTTAGGCTCAGGCAACGAGTAGCCTAACTTCCTGACTCTGTTCAAAGCTTTCTCTCCTATTACTGACAAGGCGACTGCTACCGGATCTATGCTTCCACAATCCATCACACCTTCTCGAATGTACTCCTGTACTCTTTCAACAAACTCATCTTCAACATTAAACTCTGAAATTAAGTTTATTGCTCTTTCCCAATCTAAAACTCCCCCTCCCAACAGATCCACCATCAGCAGAAATCCCTTTTCCAGTTCACGCTCTTTCATATCCCACCTCCTATAAAATTAGTTTATTGGTTCCGTGAAACTATCTGTCCTCCTGTTTTTCACAGGGCAAATAGAAACTCTCTCCGTTGCTTGTTTAACACATCGTCAGGATCAGAGTACTCCATATCATAGTTTCCAGCGGTCTTTGCGCTATAGCGGTTTCCTAAGCTGGATAATACAATCGATGAGTTTGTCCTTAGCTTCAACTAACTCCTTCCTCCCCTCCAGCTCAGGAGGATAATCTTTAAGAATCATTCTGATCTCGTTTAAAATGTGCGTGATCTGTTCTATCTTCTCTAGTCTAGCTTCTTCTTTCCTTAATACCTCCTCAAAGTTCATGTCTCCCCTCCTTTTTATCGAAGTTTAAATTTATCGAAGTTTAAAATAGAAGTAAACCTTGTAAACTGTTCTAAAACGAGGAACTTCCCAGTAATGAGCGAAAAGCTCCTCATAATCTTTTTCCACTTCTATAACGAGGTGGCAATCTTTCGTCACTTCCGCATAACGCCCCCACTCATCTTTAAAAATCCACTCCACGATAAAATCGTTATCTCTTTCAATAAATTCCCCACCTTCTTTCCATAACTCCTCAAATTCTTCCAACCTCGTCAGCACATAGTCCTTCCATTCAGACGGAAATTTGGCAACCCATTTTTTTATGTCGCTTTTCCACGACCTAGAACGCAGCGTTCTTCTCTCTACTTGCATCTTCCCCCCTCCATCTTCCAGATTCTCAAAGCATTTCTAAAAATCCACTTATCAACCCCTTTTTTACTCATCTCGCAAAAACAGGCGACTTCCTGGCAAGCCTAGAATATCTCAATCTTCCCCACTTTTGCGCAAGTTTCTTTGCGATCTCTTCCGCAGTCTTCTGCTTCATTTCTCACCTCACGCTAAACTTTTTTTCTAGCTCTTCCAACAACTCTTGGCTCGTTAAGTTGCCATTCGCGACAAATACTCCTTGAGATGTAAAAATCCAAAATGCTGTTTCTTTCTCACTACCGTATCTTGATATTTCTTTCAACACAAAATAAACACCGTTTATATACAAGCCTCTGACCACATAAACTCTGGTGCTGTCCGCGAAAACGTTACGACGCGCTCTCACATAACCTTTCGCCTCATCAATGCTGCAGATAACCCTTTCGTCAATTTTTCTTATCACCTTCCACCTCCCTTAGCATTCTCGCAAGTTATTCGTCGTTCTCACAGGGCACATAGTAAGTTTCACCGTTACTCGCTGTTACGGAACTGCAATATACTTTAGTTGAATACTTTTCAAACAACTCGTTCAATGCGTCATCTATCTCGCTCAGAAACTTCTCGATTATCTTTTCTAACGATCTTTTTGTTCTCTTATTTCTTACCCACGCAAGGAACCTTTCTTCTAACTCGTCAAATTTGTCTCCCCAAGCATTGCCAAAAATAATCTCATAATCAAAGTTAGCCCCGCTATAATAACCGGAGCGAAGTAAAATCACAACCTCAACGATCAACTCGTCAGTTCCACCGTCGACTTCTACCCCGCCTGAGTAGAAGACAACGGTGGATACTCTCAACCCTTCTTTCGTCCATTCCTCTTCCTCAATTAAATCTATGTAAGGTTCAAAAGCTGTTTTCACTTTTGTTTTCAATTTTTCTACCCTCTCCTTAAGTTCTCTCTTAAATTCCGCTAAAATTTCTGGAACATCAAACTCCCAGAAATCCTTGTGTATTCTCTCAATTTCTTCTTGCATTTCTTTTTCTGGAAGAGAAAAAACCTCGCTTGGAATATCAGGTTCTAAACAATAATACTTCGCAGCGTTTTTAACAAAATAGTTTCCACATGCCATAACCTCCTCCTGCAATGAAGTTTAAATCAAACCTAATCGATCAGCAAAAATGCCCATCCGGATCATCATTTCATCCCACAATGCTGTTCTTATTTGTTCCTCGACTTGGTTTTCCCAGGTCTCTTGATTCGACTTGTCAAGCCTGAAAGATAATTCTTCTGCAAGCTCTTTATACTTTTTGTTCTCTACAACAACAGTTAAACAATCTTCATCCTCTTCTATTTCTATGATTTCGAACCCGAATCTTTCAAAAATCTGTCTCAACTTCAACACTTCCTTCTTCATCGTTCTCTCCTCACTTTCTTCTTCATCGTTCCCTCCTCACTTTCTTGCGTCACACCAGATATAGACATCTATATATAGACTATAAAATGTCAATTCTAAAACAAACCGCAAAGGGAATTTCGGCTTTTGTAGTTGTTGAAATACTTGACCTTACCGCCTCTGGAAATATAATTATAATATAAGTTTTGGAAAAATAGCAACTATGAAAGTAAAGTGGCACAAGTAGTTCTGAATTCAATACAGCCATTAAAACACAATCGCAGGAGGTAATAATGACCCAAAATAAACAAAGAGCCAATAAAATACTAAAGAAAATAATCCAGAAAAGAATAGACGAAATAACTTTTCATGAATTACACTGGTTATTCTTTAATGTCCTCTATACCGAAGCAGACAATAGAGGTATTTTTTGTCTAAAAAGCCCTTTCGTTAGACTATGGAAGCTTTATGAACAATACAATCCGTCAGGATTATCAGGAGTGGACAAAGAAGAATTCTTAGAACAAATGTCAGCAAGACTGAGAAGAAAAAGACCTAAAACTTATGGACTAACCCACCTGTCTCCTAAATCAGGAAAAGCACCAAAACACATAAAAGACATTCTGCTATCATCAGGAGAATGCCCCTACGGCTCTAAGGCATTCAGGATATACACATTTAACATAGATGAATGCCGCATGAGATACGAACAAAAATACCGAAACGGCTGTACAGATCTAAGATGCTCAATATGCCACGGTGCAGGCATTAAAACAACTATCAAAGTTTTGATGATCGCAACAGCTCTTATGCAAAAAGCAAACCCAATCGCATTTAGTAAATTACTATCCAAGTATCGTAATCTTCTTCACGAATTTGTTGATCAGTATGGTAATCTAGAAGATAAAATCGTCTTGTTAATAAATAGAAGCGTCGGCCTTTCAAAAGACACAGACCTAGATAGTATAAAAGAAGCACTTGATAGCATACTAGAAGAAGAAGGAGGAGAAGAAGATTAAACACCACTAGAAATCTCTTCTACAACATGCTCTATATCTCTCTTCGTGATTTCTTTTCTAGTTGCAAAGTCCTCTATCCTCCCGTTTAGCCAAAAGATGTAATCAGCCTTTTTAAAATCCTTAGAGACATTTAATCTCATGACAGGCCTAAAGTATCCAATTGGCCGAGACCATAGAGTCACATCCTTACTTCCACACGACACACACTCAGTTCTCTTGCCTATCATTTTACGCCCACAGCTGTTACACACTGTCAAAAACGGTGTTTTGCTAAGATACTGTATAGGGAAGTTTTCTATGATGCCAAAAATTAACTTCTCTTGTTGTTCTGGGGTAAGCTCCTCCGCTGTAAAAAGATGCATAATACTCCCGCCAGTAGCGTAAGCTTGAAAATGCGCATTCACCTCTATTTGCTTCAACAAATCTCCCTCTTGAAAAGGCGCTTGAAAACCTGAAGTTAAAAATACTCTTCGCGATGCAACATCTCCATTAACATATATCCTTGGTTTTCTCATGTTCCCCCCCTTTTTTTCTTCACATCTGTATTTTAATCTACTATATCATGCAATCCATCTACTTTAAACTTGTTCTTGATATACTTAACAAATAGTCTTCTCATTTTATTGAACTCTTTTTTCTCCCGCTCCGTTAAAGTTTCATTGTTCATAATTTTCTCTAACATTCTCCTAGTTCTTGGCGAAACCTCGTTTAATAAATGACCAACTATACGCTTAACATCCTCTAGGTATAAACCAAAATTATCTTCCTCAAATAATATCTTGTGAACAACGGCATCAGTTATCCTAACATACTCATACTTATCTTCCTCACTTTTATTCCTGTAATCATACAAAAAGCTCTTATTCCTAACCAGATGAGCTGTAATCATCACCGATCTACACATCCTTGAATAAACCGCACGGTATAAATAGGTTGAAAATTTAGTTCCTTTGTTGCAATCAAACTTGTCTAAACAATTATGGAAAGCAATTATGCCCTCGCTAATTAAATCTACAACCATCTCATTTGGAAGTAGAAACTTTTTGCTGACCTTCAAAGCCACACTAGCTATTAATTGTATATACTTGCCAATCAGCTTTTCTTTAATCTCTTTCTTCTTTACCGAATCGTTAGTTTCTTGATAAATCTTTATATACTCTTCTGGCGATTTATCTAGATCTCGGCGATAGCTTTTAAGAATGTTGGACACAACCTTGTGAACAGATAGCTCTCTATCTAACTCTTCGCTGCCATCATCTTCATAGGAAACATCTAAGGAGACCCCCCCTTCACCTACCTCTCTAGTCCCTTCAATTTCTTCAACCTCCTCAATCTCCTCAATCTCTTCAATTCCTTTAATTCTCTCGGCTTCTTCAATTTCCTTAATTTGCTTAAACTTTTCGCTCATATCCCATTCAATACCTCTTCCACAATTCTCTCGATCTCTTGAGGAGATCTTAGGACATAATATTTTCCACCCGCTCCAATTATCCTATCCCTCACATGTTCCTGATCTTTTCTTAATTTCCCAGTCAAAGTTTTTAGTTCAATGCCAACAAACCTGCCATTACAACATATAATCAAATCAGGAATGCCAGCTGGTTCTCCTTTCGTTTTGAACCAAAAAAGCGGAGTTCCTTTGAGTCTTAACTTGTGGAGCCTTCTAACAACTTGTCTCAGCAGCCTACTTTCCATAACCCAACGATCTTATGAATTCATTTATCCTGTCATTCACTCTCTCCCAAGAATTCCTCTTTCTGCCAAACACATCAGCCACATATCTCCCATACTTGTCCTTCTTATATGTTTTCACAGCAAGTTCTTCATAGCTAGCTAATAGTTCCCTTAAATATTCCCTACATCTACGCCCAGCTTGTTTCTCTTCCCTGCTAACGGACCTATAAATCTCAGGCGCATCCACATCCTTTAATCTACATTTTACCTTAATTCTAACATCAAAACCTAGATCAACTACAAAATAAACAGTGTCCCCATCCGTTACCTTTGGAACACTGATTACTTTGTAGTGATATAACTTGTCTTTCATGTTTGCCTCCCAATTTAATTGTAAAACAACTACAACATTAAATCAAGTCTTTTTCTACTCTGACCATCTCTTCTCTACTACCTGGCAAAGGGAGTATTTTTAGTTGCGCTATGCTTAAATGGTAAGATACATCTCTAAATATCTCATTCACATACCTAGCAACTATCTCAGAAGACAAAAAACTTGCTACTTCTACATCCGTAAGATTAAAACCACTGCTCCATAGAATATTTTCGTTTCTTATCAAGTGATAAACATCGCCCATCCATGGATAAACTTTGTAATCATAAGCAGCTGCAAGTCGTTTGTCCTTTCTAATACCCAAGCCAACAACAATATG
Organism: uncultured bacterium; assembly: GCA_964545225.1. Classification (GTDB taxonomy): domain Bacteria; phylum Aquificota; class Aquificia; order Desulfurobacteriales; family Desulfurobacteriaceae; genus CAZJFY01. Next base: position 68,535 of record CAZJFY010000001.1, read on the forward strand.
AGGCTTATCAAAAAAATCTCTCAAAAACTGTTTTTTGTTCTCTTTAATCCAATAACCCGTAGTTGGCTTATAGGTTATCTTTCCTACGCCTAAGTTCCTACTATTAAGAATCGGCAACATGCCTATATCTCTCAAATCCTTCTCAGACCTAATCACATTCTTATTATACCTTATCTCCGTTGTCCTAGGTGATATTTTTATCGTATATATATCCCCCAACCTAAAACTACAAATTCTATCAATTTCCCTAGTAAAGTTAGTAGAAAACAAAACCATTTCCCCCTTCCAGCTGTCATTCTTCGCTACCATCTTCAAATTTCCCCCAGAATAATCATACAACACTAGCTTATTTTTCTCTCTTTCAGATCTCACAAATCTCAAAACCACCACGCTTACTTGAACGCCTGCTCCAAAGACTTTATTTCCTATGTATATAATTTCTGTCCTGCCGCGGAACGCAAGAAACTTTCGAAGTTTTTTGAACTCGTCTAAAATCATAAAAGTACCCGGAACCACAAAAATCAGCTGCCCATTTTTCTTTAACAATTTAACTGACTTCTCTATAAACGCTCCATACATGTTGTACTTACCAAACCAAGTTTCGCATTCTCGTTTATATCTTTCCTTAAGATCGGGCGACACTCGTATCGCATAATGTTCTGACAAACTTGGTATTCCATAAGGTGGATTACCTATAACAACATCAAACTTCTTGTTTGTCTTCCAAAGCAAATAATCATGATAAATTACTTTAATCTTGCTATCACCAACATTTTTAGGTATCTCTCTATTGATCTCCACGCCAACTACTTCTTGCGCCCTCTTAAAAACATCGTCCTTATTTCTCTTAATGCCCAACAAAAACCGACAATCCCCACATCCAGGTTCGAGAATTCTACAATCACAAGAAAGAAGATTTTCATCTAACAGACTAACCATAAAATCAACAAGCCACTTTGGAGTTGAGTACACGCCCCAGTCTTTTTTGTTTCCAAAAGAATTTTTATCTCTCAAAGCCACCCTCCTAAATGTCTTTTATAAGCATTCCCTTTTGCTACTACGCAACAGTATACAACAAAGAAAGACAAAAAATCAAGGTAACTTAGCCCTTGCCTTTATGCCGTCATCGGCATATTTTATTACAACAAGAATGCAAAACGAGTAGCGGTAGGGGAGAACATTGGTACAGTGCAGCGCCAGCAGTCTTAAAGATCTGCTAAAACAAATCAAAAAGAAAGTGCAAGCTTTGATTCTTGAATTAGATACAATAACCAATGTTGAGTTAGATAAATTATCAACACTCATCAAAAACATCTTAAACGACCAAGGGATCTTCTGGCTCATAGTTAAAACAGAACCAGAAGGCAATCCTATACTATCAGAACAAGCTATTATCTCTCTCATACAAGATGGATGGATACTGCGAAACCAAATTATAGTCTGCCATGAAGCGTTAGAAAACTACGCCAAAATTTACTTTCTCGTCAAACAACCAAGGTATGTTTTTAAACAACAGCTGGAGCCTTATACAAAACCGCTGAACAGATGGGGCGGTGAAGTGCTAAAACCCAAACAAAAAGAGTCTAGCTGGGATAAAGCTACCGGTCAAAAAACATACAGAAAAAGGAAGCTTAGGCCCAATCCAGATGGTAGAAATCTGAGATGCGTATGGTTTAAAACATTGGACGAAGCAATAGACACAATTCTGAAGGCATCAAGCGTCGCAAGCGATGATGACTATCTCTTAATAAGAGTAACATAAGAGTGACGGAGGTGTAACAGAAATGGATGTTGTATTGCCCAGCGACAACCTGTTTCTAAAAACATCGCAAGGGGTCCTGTATCATGGAGATGCTCTAGACATTCTTAAAAAATTTCCTTCAGAATTCGTGGATTGTGTAGTAACATCCCCGCCTTACTGGCGGCTCAGAGACTACGGAACTGATGGCCAAATAGGCCTAGAAAATTCAATACAAGAATACCTAGAAAAACTTTGGGAAATCTTTGACGAAGTTAAACGGATACTTAAACCTACTGGAACTTGCTGGGTGGTAATCGGGGATACATACATGAACAACAGCTCGTACTCAAGCAAAGGGCGAAGAGGTTTTAATAAAAAAGATGGAGTCATATACAAGCGCGATCCTGTTATAAAACAAAAGTCACTATGCATGGTGCCAGAGCGCTTCGCAATCGGAATGGTTGAAAGGGGTTGGATACTTCGTAACCAAATAATATGGTGCCTAGAAGAAAACACCATGATGTTTGTAAAAAGAAACGGCAAATATCTCCATATACCTATAAAAGAGATTAAAATCGGTGATAAAATAGCAACAGTGGATAAAGATCTTAATATCACCTGGGTTAAAGTAAAAAATAAATTTTTCACAGGAGTAAAAAGGGCTCTCAAAATAACAACTAAGAGCGGAATAGAAGTAATATGCTCGGAAGAACACAGATTCCCATACGAAAAAGAATATGAACACGAAAGATTTTTAAATCCTAAATTCAAACAAGCCAGAGATCTTAAACTACAAGATAAACTCTTCGTAAACCGCAGACTTAAAGTAGAATTACCTAAAGGAAGTAAAGAAGATTATCAAAAAGGGTTCCTCGTTGGTCTTTTCCTCGCTAAAGAAAACTGCGAAGAAGAAGAAAATAGTGCCCGTCCATCTTGCCCTAGTAGTAAGGAATTAAACAAGCTGGTAGCTGTTTATGTGTCAGGAAACACTGATGAGACAAAACACTTCTCTCAAGAAGTTTGGAACACATCCATCGAGTTCATTAAAGGAATAATAGATGGACTCCTTAACGGAAATGGGTATTACGACAAAAAGAGCAACAGCTGGAAAGTAAAGATAAAACCAAATAAAAAACTCAAAAACGACTTACTTCTAGCCTGCAGAATTGTAGGCTATAAATTAATGCACGAAGGAGTATCTATTGATAACTCCAAGTCAAAAGGGATTGTTTTTGTTATTAAAAAGAGAACAGAAACAGAAGAGCCAAGTATGCTCTGTCCCGAACAAATCAGTAGTATAGAAAACATTGAATGCGTCCCCATGTATGATATAGAAGTAGAACCAATCTACACATCTTGCTGTGAAGAAGAAAATTGGAACAACCTATATTTCCTCGCAAACGGTATATGGACACATAATTGCAAACCTAATGCAATGCCCGAAAGCGTAAAAGATCGCTTCACTGTTGACTACGAAAAAATTTTCTTTTTTGTAAAATCACGCGAATACTATTTCAAGCAACAATTTGAACCTCATAGAAGTAAGCCTCACGGAGGACAAATAGGTCGCAAGTCCAATGATCCACATGTTCAATACGATCACGGCAATGCAGATAGATTCTATAAACCCAACGGCAGAAATAAACGAGCCGTGTGGATAATTCCTACTCGCCCATTCAAAGAAGCTCACTTTGCAGTATTCCCTCCGGAAATACCTCGTATTTGTATAGATGCGGGTTGTCCTCCAAAAGGAATAGTAATGGATATGTTTGCTGGTTCAGGAACAACCTTGGTAGTAGCACAACAGATGGATAGATACTGGATAGGAATAGACATAAATAGAGAATACTGCAAAATAGCTCAAAAGAGATTAAGACAAACTATTACGATACCCTCACTCTTTAGAAATTTGTTATAATAGACATAAAGAATCTGGAGGGTTATATGACCAAGGAACAAGCTATAAGTGTTGTGAAACAAGCAATAAAAACTATATTTGTGGATTGCGCCTTAAACCCATCTCAGTGTGAGCAGCTAGTAGAACAGTATCTCAACCAAATAAGCAGTTACTTAGATAACCAAGTATCAACGCTCATAAATAAAGCCTTATCATCTGGGTTATCGGTATATTGCCCAATGACCTCAATAACTAGGTGTATTGACTACTTAATCTATACATATATATCTCTACTGGAGGAACAAACAAAACGAGCTGCTTACTTTCTTAATGAAATCGTAAAAACGCTGAAAAAAATGAAATATGACGCGATTAGTTGTCCAGCAAAAGGATACCATTTAAAACCAAGAAATTCCAAACTAGTTGCAGAATCTGCTCCACCCTATTCTATGCTATCACGAATAGCATCAGAATATTTGAATCAAGAAGTTTATGAAACAATCCTTGAGCAAATAGACACTCTAACGGGAGCCCTAGAGGAGCCAGACAGCCGTTTAAGGCGAACAATGCTCCGTATAGTTCTCAACGACATACTTTGTCTCTTTCCTTTAATAGGCTCAATAAATTGGGCTAGAGCAGCACAAGCCCAACCATCACGACATGAAAGCACGAGAGTGTTCTTAATTCAACTTGAGACACTAGCATTTGTTGCCCATAATCATGCCAAACAACTTCCATCTTTGTCAGAATATTACAATGCAATAAGACAAACCGTGATTAACTTCCTTCGGCCTTTTAAACCAGCCTTAGAATACGCGCTCTTTCAAGTTAAAAACCAGAATTATCGCGCAACCTATCCCTTAGATGCATTACTGAATCTAATTAAAACCGGTTAAGAAGGAGGTAAATAGCTATGACAGCAACAGATCCTATTACCAGAGTAGTACAAATACTAGATGTTTTATACACAGTCAGGAAAGCACCGCCTCAAGTAGTGGCAATGGCCGGAAATCACTTACTGTCAACATGGTACTTGCGTTCAATTGAATATCTAGATAGACAGTTTGACACATATTTTTCTGTGATGGAATCCAGGGGAGCCTCACAAAACTGTGCAATACTATTTTCGTACATCCTAGACAACTACAAGTACTTCCTTTTAGCAAGGAAATACTTTCATCTTGCGGCAGCAGCCACAAGAAACATGAGAAGAAACCCTCATTTAGCCGGCGCATTAAAAAGGGAAATCAAAAGATATGTTGATAAAGGTTTGAAATTTCTAAAAGAATTCGTTAAAAATCAAAAGAAAGGAGTACGGGATGCTTTCAAAGAGTGCATCCTAAAGGCACCAAGAAAGAGTGGTCTTTATCTCACTGGAACGCAAAGGTTGTTCTACATACCCGCCCTCTTTGCCAGTCATAAGATAGGACATAAAATGCTCGAAGTTAGTGAAGCAGCGGCAGACATAGTTTTTGAGAAGTACTTAGGAAGAGTTAGAGGAAAAGATTTAGAGAAAATACTCGAAAACATGGTGGAGTATTATTCTTCTGTTATATCACTAATCGCTTATGCGAAAGTTGTGGCGCTTCACAACAACTGGTACAACTTCTCATCTTACTTTTTCGATGAAATAGATAATTACATCATGTGGACAAAAAGACTTAAAAATTCTCTTGCAAAAGTAGGCGCACTTAAAAAAGCTGTAATTCCGATTAGAAAAGCAGACAACATTCTTAAGTCATTTCTATTAAAACACATACAATCCATTAAAAGTAACTTACAATCTCATCAACCCTCCCTTGTTAAGGATATACTACAATTTTGCGGACAGTCTCCTACATCCAGTATAGTAGCGTCCTACACAACATATACATTTAGGTAATTACAGATGACAGAACATCTGATAACATTGTTATACGCAGCCACAAATAAACAGATAAAGATTCATGCTGTCCCTGCCTCTCAAAAAGACGAGGAGAATTTACTGAAGTTATTAGAAGAACAAAATCCAGAAGAAACCAGAAAGAAAGTCGAGGCTTTCTTTGTATGTCCCCTATGCGGGACACACAAAAAGCTCAACAAAGCTACTGGAGTTGGTTCTAATACCAGAATTATAAACAAAAAACGCAACATAGCGCTCAAAGAAAAGTTTGGTCTTGAGGAGGATGTATTTAAGACCAGAGATAGACAAGAGTATTTACTGAAATATATAAAAAACAACGAAGTAAAAGAAGCTATCAAACAAATAGCCCAAGAAGCTGCAAAACTACTCCATCCATCAGAGAAAAAACAAGTTGAACCAGCACTGGAAGACGCAGTCAAGGAATTTTTAATACAAAAACAACAAAACAACGAAATAATAAAACAACCCATCATAAACGAAAAAACAAACATAAAAGACCAAAAAATAATATCCCTCAGACTAAACTTTGGTAATCGAAAGTTTGGTAAACAACAAAAATACTTTATACTCATGTCAGAATTACGAAAAGGAGCAATAGCAATTGTAGAAGAAATAATGCGGGGATCAATTAGGCCTAAGCCAGAAGGAAAAGAAGAAGGAGAAGAGAGCGAATTATTGAAAGAGTTAGAAAAGATACTTAAAAAAGAAGAGGTCCAAGAAGAGGAATTTTATGGACTCACAGAAAAAGACGAAGAAGAAATACTAAAAACAATCGAACGGATAACTGACAAGAAAGGCTACATAATAATTGACAAACTATTTCCTAAGCTAAGAGAGCTAACAAACAAAGAACTTTCTGGTTTTGTTGAAGTTGAATCATTATCAATAGAAGAAATCAAAGAGATAATACGATTGGTGAAAGGAACAAAGACAGAAACTCTTAAACGACTCTTAGAAATAATACAAAACAAGCACTCAAAACAGGAAGAAATAACAAGGAAGGATGTCTTATCTTTTATAGTGTTTATCGGCTATCTTGTGTGGCAGTTAAAAATAATAAGAAAAACTTGTCTGCAAATCGCGGAAACACTAAAAGATATTTAGTCTCATTATCTCAAGCATCACAATGCTACCTCAAACCGCAAAAACTAAACCCCTCCGCCCGCCTTGCGGGGGAGGGGTTCTTAATGCAAAGTAAGGTTAAGCAAGAACCCTAAGAGCTTCCTTACAATCAGCAGGAATCTCTACCTTAGCACTCTTGCCGCCAACGGTAATCTCGCCACCGTTCAACAATGTAGCAAGCCTGCTCTTGGCTTCGCTAAGCTCTTGAGCGGACAAAGCTTTTTCAAGCATAACTTTGAGTCCAGTAAATTCAGAGCCGCGTCCCTCATATACCTGCCTGACAAGATCCGCAGAAATTCCAAGAGCGCAAAGCTTGGAAATGAATCCCTGAAGGTTCTTTTGCAATGCGTCTGGCTTAGAAGAACCAATGATCCTGCTGTTCTTTCCTGCAAGAATCATAAACATTCCGAGAAGAGTTGTTCTAACTTTTGTTGCTGTTTGCACAGATGCGCTCGCCTTCCTTACCCTCACAATTCCATTTTTGTCCATGTAGGCAGTCTTGTCACCTGAGGTAATTGCTTCTCCAACAGCAGATTTGACCAACCTAGCAACTCCTTCTCTCCTAACCTTCATGGCCTACCTCCTATTCAATTTTTCTCATCTCTATTATAACAAGAAACTAATAGGTAACTGAGCCAACCTAATCCGCTATTAGTTAACATAGCGGTTTAGGAAAATATCATGATAAGAGCCTTTCTTTTAAGACCTCAATGCTCATTGACGAGATAGATCTTTTAGCTTTGAGATTCTCCAAAACGAACTCATCAATAGTATCTTTTGCGACAAGATCAATATAATAACACTTGTCCTTCGGTTGTGTAATCCTGTGAATTCTATCCTCAGATTGCACCCTATCCTCAAATCTAAACGAATTACTGTAATATATACACACATTACTTCTGGTAAGCGTAGCGCCCATCCCCAATACAACAGGATGGGCAACTATAAAATCGTACTCGCCGTTCTGAAACTTTTCTATTATCCGTCTCCTATCATCCATCCTAGTGGCTCCATAAAGCATAGCTCCTCTCAGGCCTAGCGTTTGAGTCAAGTAAAAGTATACAACCCTTATATCATTAACAAACGAAGCCCAAATTACAAAAGGAGGATCATAAATACCACTTTTTAACAATGCTCCTAAAACTTTTTTCTTTCTATTGTCTTCGATTTCAATTTTTTTAAAGGGATCAAAACCACTGGTAATCATTTGAAGTTGAACTATCGAAGACAAAACTTTCTTTTTATCGTCGATTATTATACTTTTCTTCAACATTTCGTTTACCTTAAAATACAGAGCTTTCGCCTCGGATGATAACTCAAATCTGACAACCTTGTAAACTTTCTCTGGAAACTTAAAAACACCTTCTCCCTCCAAGTCGTTTTTTGTCAGAGACACTATATTGGAATTAGCCAAAGCAATCCATTTACTCCTATCTTTTTTAACCTCTTTTTTGAAAGTCTTAAAATCGGTGTTGATGGCATCAACCAAATAAAGTTGCGACCACAAATCGTAAACATCTTTGACAACCGGAGACCCGGTCAAAATTAATCTATAAGGTATTCTTTTTAGTTTCTGTAACACTACGCGCGTCCTTAAGGCATCCGGATTCTTTATTCTTGTGGATTCGTCAACAATAAGCATATCATAATTAGGAATTTCATCTAATTTCACTACCTTTTCAAAGTTAATAATGTCTATAACTAAATCGTTCTTCAACCTATTAAGAAGATTCATCTTTCGCTTAACCTCTTCAGTACTGTTACACAGACATAAATTCTCAACATCAACTGTAATAAATGCTCGAACGTACTTCAATTTATCTATATCCCTCATCCAAGAATCGCTTACTGTTTTTGGACACAACACTAACACCCTTTGTATGCTGCTATAAAACTTTCTCAAAACCACTGCAGAAAGAGCTATTAAAGTCTTGCCTAACCCCATCTCTACAAACAAAGCATAACAATCACTTGACAACAATCTTTTAACTATTTCCTCCTGATACTCGTACAAAGAGAATTCCTTAAGAACTTCTAATGGACTGAGCATTGCCCCGCCTTACCTCCTCAACTGGTTTGCTATAATTTTAACAGAAGGAGGGCAAAATGCTGACTGTACAAAAAATAGGCAGGTCGTATTACTTGTTGATACCGCCAAGTATAGGAGTTAAGAAATTTAAAATCAGTAGAAAAATGATAAAAGAAATAGGAAGATCTTTGCCGATACCAGCAGTAATAGAAGATGCCGATCTATCAATTAGAAAAGGAGTTGTCGTTCTCAAAAAGCATAAGAAACACAGAGTACACTTTATACCTCTGTCAAATGGAGCAATAGCAGTTGTTGCAATTCCACGGGATGTAGATGTGTTTTATCGTAAAGACGAAAACAGATTGGGACTGATACACGACAAAAAACATGTAAAAGGAAAAATTGTCTTACTCGGTGACATAGACCATCCTATATCACTTAGAGAGCTGCTCATGGTAGATAAGGTGAGGGAGAAATGACGATAGAGGATTTGTATAACAAATTATTAGACTCAGTGCTTCTGTTGAAAGAATATGCGGACTCCCTAAACAATGATGGCGTTCTAGAAAAGCTCAGAAGAACTTATAAAGATTCTTACGAAGCTGCTGTGTCTTTTATCACCGGTACATCTATAATAGTTTCAAGAATGGCTAAGGTAATAGACAGCTTGCACAAATATAAAAAAGAACCTAATGTAGATAATTGCGAAAAGTTATATGTATCATTCCTCGAATTGGCATACTCAATATACCCACACATACCTAAAATCTCTTTTCTATCTCCAGCACCAACTGAATTTGTAGAACCGATAGACATAACGAAAAGAAGCAAGCCTTTTGACAGGATAATAGAATTCGTAGAAATAGCAAATCCTTTAACCATAAGGGAAGTCAACAAGATCATAAATACCATAAAAGAAACAGCTCTACTGATAGCTTCACGAATTTCCTCTGAATGCCTAGAAATAGCACAATCTAAAGAAGCAGAAATAAAACAAAAAGAACATAAAACCGAAACCAAATCTCCAGAAGTAGAACTAGAAGAACCACCTCTTGAGGAGGAGCTGTATGGACTATATTAAAATCAATCTAAGACAAAGTAGAACTATCTTAGAAAACACATTCTACAAGGCAGAAACACCGCCAGAATGGAATACAAATATTTGGGTCAGCAGACAGTATATTGTAAATAGGGGTAAAATCTTGCCAACCAATGGAGAGATTACTTACTTTGAGCTAATGCCCGACCCATCACTCAACAATCACTTCTTGCTAATTCCTAGACGCAACTACAAAGTCATATTTATAAGCCACCCTGGCATAGACAAGATATACGACATTATAGAATGTCATCCAGAACTTCTCATTATATCTACAAAGATATTTAACTCTATTGCACTAATAGGTCAAAAAGAAGGTAGGCATCCCGGCATATACATAGTAGCCAAAAATCCAAAAGATCACATCCATAAAACCCTAGTAATTACTACCGGAAACGAGTGTAAAGCGCATAAAATCGATAGCAAAATCTATTTCACCCCTAGACTACCGTAAACACAAAATTAGTTATAATTGGAATAGAAGAGAGTAGATGAAGGAGGGCAATATGGAGGTTAAAAAGACAGATTTAGAGGAATTCGGAGAAACGATAGATGAATTTGTAGAAAACCTACCACCAACCATAAAGTTTATTGCAGCAATTGCTTTCGGCGCTGCAATAGGTACGAGATTTCCAAACTTAGTTCTTTTCCTAGGCCTTATATATACTCTCGGACAATATATAGACTTCGGAGGAGAAGAAGATGAGGGGCCTTCCTATACTGGTAGAAGAGAACAACCAACGCTACATGTATAGCGGATACGGACAAACTACATCTACCCAAAGTACGATAATACCTAACATACAACAACTGCTAACCGGCCTTATTAAAGCTGGTATCACGCAGTGGAAATACAAACAAGCGTTCAAGCTCGCAGAAAAACCTTGTAAAACAGACCCAGCTCACTGCGGCTTCTACATAGCTCAAGCAATGAGGTCACTAGGATTAACTCCACCTCCAGGTATAGAAAGGTTAAATTTAAATCAGGCGAAAACCTTAATGCAGACACCCTACCTTCCTTCTTCTGGCGTTACTTTGCCGCCTCCTCAACCACCTACCCAAAGCTCAGGAATGCTTAAGTGGCTACTGATCGGTGGCGGAATTATAGCAGCAATACTCCTGATAAAATATCTCAGGAGGGAATAAAGTGAACGAACAAACAATGTATGACATCTTATTAAACCTACCTAAAACAAGAAGCAATATGGTCATAATAGAAAAACCTGACAGCGTAAGCGAAAAAATAAGAGAATTCAAAATAAAATTATTATCAATACCTACACTCGATAAAAAAATAGCAATTCTCGTAAACTATGTTAGAACGAAACTAAGGCCCAACGAGCGTATAACCTTTCTTAATCTTCTAGAACAAAGTTTACAAAGAGATTTGCTGCTTAGCGGACTATCAGCCTTTGCAGGCTTTATACTGCTTAAAGGGGGATTATCAAAAGAAGTTTCTGATGCATCAAAGCTATTCAGAGCCATCTGTATCACTACAGGAATAGCTAACCTCACCTTTTCTGGTAAAGTAATAAGTGATTGTATCACATTACTCGATGTCATTAGCGACCTCAAAAGACGGAGGTAAACACAATGAAGCTCAACATACTGCACGCCAGTGGGGTAGCAAGTGAATATCTTTTAAGGCCCGATTCCAGACTCCTACCTCTACTAGATAAAACAGAATTTCTTCTTCGTGCCGGAAGTCCAAACAAATCGTTTTTAAGCTACCTTACAACAGCAACCAGAAGTCTTATGCTCAGGGCGCATAAACTAAAACCTTTATATATTAAACAAACCCCGTTCCAGACAATAGTACTGGCAAAATTCATGTCAAGGATCGCCCTGTTTCAAGACGGCGAATGGCAGTTTCTCTCTGGAAAAGACGCTGAAGGAGAATTCCATAAACACGAAGCAAGAATACCAGCATTACTTGTAGATAACGACGAACCACAAGTACTAATCATTGGAGGCGGCGACGGGCTAGCAGCAAGAGAAGTTCTAAGGGTAAAACCAAACGCAAAAATTACTCTTGTTGACATTGACAAAGACATGATACATTTTGCAGCAACCAATCCTATCATGAGAAGATTGAATGGAGATAGTATAAGAAAAATAAAAACAGTAGCAGCAGACGGAATAAACTTCATGCTCAATCCTAAACTTAGGGACAAGTTTGACCTGGTAATAGTTGACTTGCCAGATCCAATTAGAGACACCACCCAACATCTATATGACGAACCGCTTATAACAGGAATAATAAATGTTGTTTCTCCAGACGGTGTGGTTTCGATATATTCAACAGCTCATAATTCCCCACTACAAGAGTGGATAGCAGAAGAACTTAAAAAATACTTTATAAAAGTATGGAAAGTACCTGCACGCGTCTATCAGATGGGAATAGCAGGCTTTGTATGGGCTAAGTACAAGAAGCCAGAAGCAGAAAAGTTTTTAGACAAGTATCTGCTGTCAATAAGAAAACGGTATAAAGCCATATCAAAGTCAGTAGAAAACATGATAAAGTTCAACAGTGCTATATTGTATAGACAACACTCGCAAAATCACTTGATGAAAAACAGAAGAGGTGAACAACATGGCTAAGGTGATACCCATAGAAAAAGAGTCTGCGCCACCTACATCTTTTAGTGACCTGACCGACCTCATAAAACAAGCAATATACCCGCGTTTTATCAAAATAGAGAGCAACTTACTACCAGACTTACTAATTGAAATAAATCCCTACGCTCGCCAAGAAAGTTCTTCATGGAAGTTCTTAAAAAAGATACTCCGCCCCAGGGTGTATGTACTCACCCAAGGAGGCTATGCCTTTGGTTATGACCTGTCAACTGGCAAAATGTTTAAGGTTACCAATCCTAAAGTATTCACAAAAGGAGCACTACAATCATTCTTGTCTAATCCAATAGGATTATTCACAACAGGACTTTTAATAGGACTTGCAGGATACATCTTTATCAGGGGAATCAAAAGCATCCGTGAGGAATGAAATGAAGGTAACAACCGGCCATCACGCCATTATAGATATATACAATGTGAAACCAGAACTGGCAAATTCAGCAACGATCTGGACGGGTATATGCAAAAAAGCAGCAATTGCTTCTAAAACTACTATACTTCACAGTTATGTTCACAAATTTAACCCTCATGGCGTCTCAGGTATAATAGTAATTAGCGAAAGCCATATATCATTTCACACATTTCCAGAAAAACACTTCGTTGCTCTAGATTTTTATACATGTGGGGAATACAAAAATTTTCTAAAAGGATTAGAAGTTATATACCAGGAAGTAGAAAAACTTGACAAAGATATAGAAGTTGTAATTGTTGATGTAATTGACAGAGGAAAACACAGAATCAGCAAATAATAGTATTCAATTTTAGCTCTTGAACAATCGAGTTTACATCATAAACCAATTCTCTACTAATCACACATATCCTATTGATTTGATTGTTCGCCAAGCCGGCAAACACTTTAACAAATTCTCTTAAATGAGGTTTCCAACATCTATGCGCATAGATGACCTTATCTCCACTAACCACAGATGTATAACTTGTAATTAAATAACAGAATCTATCAAAAACTTCGTATAAACTCAAGAAAAATGTACCAGTGACATGATAGTAATCATAAACACCTTGAGGTTCCCTAATTACTTCCAGTCTGTCTTTAGCCTGTTCCTTAACCCAGCCCCATAGTAAGCTAACTTCCCCCTCTAAAACTCCATTACATATCTCTTTAACACCTCCTTCAATAGCTTTAAATATAGCATCGGCCGCTCTAGAAAGTATTAAACCAATATGAGGGCAAAGTACATTAGAACTAACCAAATCCTTCAACCATAAACCTACCCTAAGATAAGCCTGTTGAATAACATTCCCAACATACTCCACAGCAGAATAAGTTTGTAGCGAAAACTTCTCCTTGGCAAACAACATATCTCTTACAGTCTGAGTCTTTAAATACAATAGTTGCTGAATGTCTTCAGACACCCTATTATATAACCTAACAGCAAAGATAGAATCAAAATTTGCAGCAGCTTTAAACACATCTACCGGAACAGCACTTTCAATAAACTGTTTAAAATCTACAATTCCACATTTTTCGCACCTATGACACTTTGGATCAATATCTTCTAATAATACACACATAACATTCCCCCAAAAACTATTTAAATCTTCCCTCTTCTTTTATAACCACTTTAAATATATCCATAATCATATCCTCGATTCTATCAATACTCTGTTGTAAGTGTTCTATCTTTAAACTTAAATTATCATGATCTTTTTGTCTTACAGCCTCTCGTTCTCTATCAACTCTTTCAGCCGCTTTTTCCAAACGATATATTTCCGATATCTCAATATTTGCCTTTTCAATCCTTTCCCTTATCTCGTGTAACACGCCCTTAATCTCTCTTAACTCTTCCTTCAACTTCCTTATCCTGTCTAACAAAATACTTTCTATTGTCTCATCACCAGAAAAACGCCCAGCTAATCCAGGCAGCAAAGGAAGTATTCTAGACAAACCCAGCGACATAAAAATCAACACTAGTGTAAGAGAAAATAAAAAGATTACCGGTTGCTTCTCAGCTAGCTTCAAAAGAATTGTCAGGAAATCAGCAGCTCGATCCTGCATTCAATTACCCCTTCACAAATCTCTCAAAATGAGGAACATCCTTAAAAGTTTTGAAGTTGCCACCCCACCTATTCTTAGGATCTAAGGATTCCCAAAATTCACCAAAAGGCTTTATGTCTTCATACTTCCATGTAAGCCTATATGGCTTCCCATCAACAACAACAACCCCTTTAGCTTCTTCTTTTATCCTTTCATATTCTTCCTTACTTAGAGGCTTAAAAAAGTTCAGATCTATTGCCAACCTCTTCAGATGCATTGAATTCATGGTCTTAGATCTACCTATCTCAATATAATATCTTTGCGTGACTATCGGCCTCCACAACTCTCCGCCCGTAACAACCCATCCTCTTTCCCTTATATATTTCAAGAGCTTCTCGACATCCATTAAAAACTTAAACTGCTCCTCTACCAGTGTCATGCTCACCTCCCAAAAGAATTATAACAAAGCCGGGCGATCAAGCCCGGCTAGCAATCGTTTTATCTACTCTTGACTCTGTGAATGGTTTATAACAAGCTCTATCTTAGTTCTACCTTTCTCATCAGTTTTCACAGCCAACCCAATATCATCAAGCCCGAAACCAGCTACATTCCTCATTACATCATCAACAATCTTATAAACTTCACCAACCGTAACCACCTTATCCCTCATAGCGTCTTGTAGATGCATAGCAGCTGTTGTCAATGCATTCAAAGCTTTAAACACCACCATATCCCACCTCCTTATTAAGTTTTGTCAATCACGCTCTCTTGATAGACACCCCATATCTCCTCATCTTCTAATAAACTTAAAACCTCTTCGAGAGCCTCATAAAAATTATTAGCTTTCTGCCTTAAGCTATTAACCATTAGTTTTTTAGCTCTGGGATTAACAAAATCTCCCTGCTTCAACATCTCTACACATCTTGACAATAACACCATTAATGACTTCTCCTCTACTTCAATAAACCTATGAAGCTCTTCCAACACCCTTAAATTCCGCTCTACTTCCAACCTGTTTTTTGTAACCATAATTAACCCCCTCGTAAACACTTAACCTTTCCCTATAACCACAAAAAGGACAAACAATAAACAAAATAGGCGAAAGCGCTCCGGGCTCATAAAACTCCTCGACAGTATGCCCAAAGCTTACCTCAATTCGCCTATTGCATCTTTTGCAAATATACATTCTATCCCCCAATACTTCTGCTTATTCTTTCAGCATCCTCTACAAGCTCCTTTACAAATTCATCTATCTGTTCCCTAGAATATAAATCCCTCACACTTGGATACAAAGCTTCAACAATCTCTTTCTCACTGTTAAAAGGCAATACAGCCCCAACTATGTTATACTGCCACTGGCTTGGAGAAACCCCTTTTTGTGCCTCTCTGAATATCTGGTATATATCTTTTCCCGTAAAATCGGTGTAATCTG
Source organism: uncultured bacterium (assembly GCA_964545225.1). Lineage (GTDB taxonomy): Bacteria > Aquificota > Aquificia > Desulfurobacteriales > Desulfurobacteriaceae > CAZJFY01. The sequence goes on from CAZJFY010000001.1 coordinate 84,388, forward strand.
GATGAATTTCTGGCACGGATTTCAAAAACATCGTTAGCTGATTAACAACATCATCCCTAATAGATTCTATCTGCTTCCTCATATTATCATCCATCATAGACTTATCAAAAATAGAACTCCGCTGCTGTTGTTGTTGAACGGACTGATTGTGAATGGATTGATCATTCATGCCGCCTTTAGGCGCACTTTGCGATCCTTTCATAGTAGATGTGGGAGGGGGCGGCGAC
>CAZJFY010000002.1:0-32797 GCA_964545225.1 uncultured bacterium
TTCTGAGAAATTTCCTAAGATCAAAAAGGTTGTTGCTGGAGGCATTGAAAGGCAGGAGTCTGTATATACAGGATTGAAATGCATTGATGAGCCGGTGAGAGAAGTTGTTATCCATGATGGAGTTAGACCTCTCCTTACAAAGTCCTTGCTTGAAGATGCTATTATAGCTTTAAGGGATTACGATGTTGATGGTGTTATAACCGGAGTAAGGCCTAAGGATACAGTTAAGGAGGTTTCTTCTCAGCTTGAACCCGGTGATTTCTTCGTTTCAAAAACTCTTGATAGAGATAAGTTAATTCTTGTTCAAACTCCTCAAGTTTTTAAATTTGACGTTCTCCTTGAGTGCCATGAGATGGCAAAAAATGAGGATTTTCTCTCTTCTGATGATTCAGCACTTCTTGAAAAGTATGGTTACTCTGTTGTTTCAATTGCTGGTGATTACATGAATATAAAGGTCACTACACCAGAGGATGTTGAAATTGTCTCTCTGTTTGTTTAATTGAAAAGCTTATGGATAAATCCCTTTATCTTTTGAGGGATAGTTTTAACTTTCCTTTCAACGACTTTGCTTTCGGGAATGATAACAGGCGATTCAGTTGTTCCAATTACCTTAAGGTGAAGCTGGATATCTCCATTCCGGAGCTCTGCTATTTTCATTATTGGAAGCCGCTTTTTAACTGTTTCTGCAGCTTTTCCCGATAGCGTTACCGTCAATGGGATATTAAGTTTCCCGTAGGTTGTAAATCTTCCATTATTCGTTGATATCTTTATTTCTGGTGATGTGAATTTAGCATTTAAAATCCCTTTACCTCTTTCAATTGTTGAGGTTCCTATTCCGCTGTTAAAATGGATTTTACTGATTCCTATGAAGGCTTCAAGTGCTTTTGAGAACTTGCCATTTTTAAGGTTGACATTTTCCAGCTTAAAGTCAGCTTTCCCTGTGAGTGTTTTCTTTATCGTTCTATCTTCTGTTCCCTTGAAGCTGAACGTTGATTTAAGGTTCTTAATTGTGCAATTTGTTATGGGTGCTTTTTCAATGATAGGCCTAATCCGTTCAAGCTTTACACCTTTTGCATTTAAGTTTATAAGGAATTTCTTATTTTTTAGGAAAACTTGTAAATTCCCATCGATGTATCCATCAGCAATTTGGCCCTTTAGATTGGTTATGGAAAGTTTCTGCTCATTAAGGCAGTAGTCAAGGGATAGATTTTTAACTTCTATGCCTTTATAGATAATTTGTTTTAATCTTAAATCTCCTTTCTTTATGCCCTTTCCTGTCAATTTGCTAAATGTTACCTTACCTTTTAATTTAAGAGTATCTTCATTGAGCAATGCATTTGCTTTAAGTTCAACGCTGTTCTTATTTAGCCTGAAGTTTCCATTTAGGTTGTACGGTTTTCCCTTGTAGTTTGTCTTAAGGGAAAGCCTAATATTGCCAGAAGCAGGGAAGTTATCTTTAAGCTTTAGTTTTGCATCAAAGTTAAGTTTTAAATCTGGCAGGCCTTTTATTTTGTATACTGCATGGCCGTTTTTTATTTTGAGTCTTGATACTTCAACCTTTTTCTTTAAGAGGGGCAGCAGCCTTATCCTTGCTGATATGTAATCAGCTGAGAAGATGTCTGATTTCCCCCCTTTTTCCTTTACTTTGAGTTTTTCAGCAACGATGCTACCGAAGAGGCTAAGGTCAATTTTCTTAACCTCAACTTTCCTTCCGATAGCTTCCTCAATTTTAGGTATTGCTAAAGCTTTTAGCTTTTCGCTTGTCAGAACGGTTTTCTTAAGGACGAAGATGCTTGATATGAACAGGGCAAGGATGATGAGAATTGAAAGGAGCAGTTTGTATAAGGTCTTCATTTATGCTCCCATTTTTCTGAACTTCTCGTACCTGCTCTTTACAAGCTCATCTGGGCTTAAGCTTTCAATTTCTTTAAGGTGCTTTAGCACGTATTCTTTGAAGGAGTTGAAGGTGAAATCGTAATCTCTGTGTGCACCCTCTAATGGTTCCGGAACTATATCATCAATAACACCAAGTTCCATTAAGTCTTTTGATGTTAACTTAAGAGCTTCCGCTGCTTCCTTTACCTTCTCCTGTGACTGCCAAAGTATTGCTGCGCATCCCTCTGGAGAAATTACTGAGTATATAGCATTTTCGAGCATTAACAGTCTATTTGCAACACTAAGTGCAAGCGCTCCTCCTGATCCCCCTTCTCCTATTACAACGCTTATTATGGGAACTCTTAATGCGGACATTTCAAGCAGATTTCTGGCTATTGCTTCAGATTGCCCATGCTCTTCGGCTTCTATTCCAGGGAACGCTCCAGGAGTGTCAACCAATGTAATGATTGGAATTCCCATCCGCTCTGCCAATTTCATCACTCTTAATGATTTTCTGTAGTCTTCAGGTACTGGCATCCCAAAGTTTCTTTTGATCTTTTCTTTTGTATCCCTTCCCTTTTCCTGTCCAACAACACAAACCGTTTTTCCTTCAAATTTTGCAAATCCACAAATAATAGCTTTCCCGTCACCGCAGTGCCTATCTCCATGGAACTCTGTAAAGTCAGAGAAGACGTTATTTATGAAGTCAATTGAATGAGGCCTATCTGGGTGCCTTGCAAGGAGCACCTTGTCCCATGGAGAGAGATTCTGGTAAAACTCTTTGATCTTCTTGTTAAACTTCTCTTCAATCTCCTTTATGACTTCAGGGTCATGTTTTCCAAGTTCTTTCAACTGTTTTATCTTTTTTCTAAGTCTATCAACTTTCTTCTCAAACTCAAGTAAAATTGCCATTAAAACCTCACAAAACTGATACTTTTTCGTTTCCAACGATCTTCTTCAGTTCTCTTATCACTGCTGGGTCCACTTCAACGTTGTAGTCCGGATGTGCTTGCATTCTAATCACATAGCCGTTAATTTCAGCTTCAATTATAACAGGCTTTCCCTTGTCAGTTCCGTTTCTCTTTAAGAATTGTTTTAGTGATTTTAAGAATTCCTCATCTATGTTATCAGGATTTAGTTTAATTAAAATGCTGTTTATTTTTAATCCCACATTTGAATCAAGCCTTTCAATTTTCCTTGCAATTATTTTCTTATCATCCTCTTCCCTAACTGTTCCTTCAATAACCACAACGTTCCCTTCTGTTAATAGTTCCATTGATTCTGCATAGACATTAGGGAATACGAGAACATTTACTATGCCATCAAGATCTGAAATTTCTACACTTGCCCATAAATCTCCTTTCTGTGTTCTTCTTCGCTTAATGGACATAATGGCTCCAGCTAATTTTACCGATTGAGAGTCTTGCCATTCAGAGATTTCAGATGTTGAATTGAATCTCAGTGGAATTATCTCAGAGTATTCAAGAAGGGGATGTCCAGAAAGGTAAAATCCTATGGAGCTCCTCTCATATTCAAGTTTGACTCTCTCTGGCCACTCATCAATTTTAGGAAATTCCTTTTTAACTAAGTTCTCTTCTCCAAAAAGGTTCATTAAGCCTTTTCCTTTTGCCTTTTGAGTGCTTTGTGCTGCAGCCATTGCTGTATCAAGCGTTTCCATTAAGGTCGCTCTGTTAAATCCAGTTGAATCAAAAGCCCCGGCTTTTATAAGGGATTCTATTACTTTTCTGTTTACCTTTGAGAGATCAACCCTTTCACAGAAGTCGTATATATCCTTGAAATTACCTCCAGTCTCTCTTGCCCTTACTATCTCTTCAGAAGCCTTTTCCCCTACCCCCTTTATTCCTGAAAGGCCAAATCTTATGTTATCTCCTTCAATGGTAAAGAGGGATTCACTCTTATTTACATCTGGGGGAAGAACTTCAATTCCATTTTCTCTGCAATCCTTTATAAGCTTTACGATTTCATCCGTGTTATCGTAATCTATTGACATCATTGTTGCCATAAGTTCATGGATGAAGTGAGCTTTAAGGTATGCTGTTATGTAAGCTATGAATGCGTAAGCCGCAGAGTGTGACTTGTTAAACCCATATTCTGCAAACTTTTCAATATCGTTAAATATCCTTTCTACTTTTTCCCTTGGGTATCCTCTTTCAACAGCTCTGTTTATGAACGTTGTTCTCTGTTCCTCCATTATCTCTTTTTTCTTCTTACCCATTGCTCGCCTTAGAAGGTCGGCTTCACCAAGGCTATACCCTGCAAGAACGCTTGCTATCTGCATGATCTGTTCCTGGTAGATGAAAAGCCCATAAGTTTCCTCAAGGTACTCTTTGAGCTCAGGGAATTCGTAGTTAACAGGATCTAATCCGTGTTTTCTTCTTATGTAACTTTCAGCCATGCCGGAATTGAGAGGACCCGGCCTGTAAAGGGCAACAAGAGCAATGATATCTTCAAAGGTTTCGGGCTTGAGTCTTCTCATGAGATCTCTCATTCCACGGGATTCAAGCTGGAATACGCCTACCGTGTTTCCTTCCTGAAGCAGCTTGAACGTTTTTTCATCGTTAAGAGGTAATCTCTTTATATCAATTTCTATTCCTCTCCTTTTCTTTATGGCTTTAACTGTTTTATCAATTATGGTGAGGGTTTTGAGCCCCAAGAAGTCCATCTTTAAAAGGCCAAGTTTTTCAACTTGTCCCATCTCGTACTGGGTTGTTACATCTCCTTCTTTACTCCTTGAAAGTGGTATGTATTTCGTTAGTGTATCTGGAGCTATAACGACACCAGCCGCATGGACTCCTGTTTGTCTAATTAATCCCTGAAGTTTTGATGCAATTGAGAGAAGCTTTTTTATTCTTTCATCTTCTTCAGAGAGCTTTTTAATTTCCGGTGCTTTTTCCGTTGCTTCCTCAATCGTTTTTGCATCGTTCGGTATAAGCTTTGCCAGTTTGTCAACTTCTGTATAGGGTATTCCTAAGACCCTTCCCACGTCTCTGACAACACCTTTTGGTTGAAGCGTTCCAAATGTGATTATTTGAGCAACTCTGTCCTCCCCATATTTTCGCCTTACATATTGAATAACCCTATCCCTTTGCTCTTTATCTATGTCGACGTCAATGTCCGGCATTGTAATTCTTTCGGGGTTGAGAAATCTTTCAAATAGCAGGTTAAACTTGATTGGGTCGATATCGGTAATGCCAATGGCATAAGCAACAAGTGATCCTGCCGCTGATCCTCTTCCTGGTCCAACCGGAATTCCGTTTTTCTTTGCCCAGTTAATAAAATCCCAAACTATAAGGAAGTAACCGGGGAATCCCATTTTATCAATTACTTTGAGTTCATAATCAAGTCTTTCCCTGTACTTTCTCTTGATATCTCCATTTTTTATCCCAAGCTCCTTAAATCTTCTTTCCAGCCCTTTGACAGCTAAATCTCTTAGGTAGCTTGAGTATGTGAACCCTTCTGGAACTTCATATTTGGGAAGTAAGTAGCCTGAGCTTTCCATTTTCAAATCTATCTTTTCTGCAACTTTTAAGGTGTTATAAACAGCTTCGGGGATTTCACGGAATACTCTTAACATCTCATTAGCATCTTTAAAGTAGAACTCCTTTGTTGGAAACTTCATCCTTTTTTCATCTGAGAGTTTCCTTCCAGTTTGGAGACAGAGGAGGACATCATGAGCTTCCCAGTCTTCCCTGTTAAGGTAGTGGGCATCGTTAGTTGCAACGATGTCAACATCAAACTTTCTTGCAAGTTCAATTAATCCCCTGTTTGCTATTTCCTGTTCCTTCATTCCGTGGTATTGAACTTCAAGGTAAAAATCATTTCCAAATAGGTCTTTGTACCATTTGAGGGCTTCTTCAGCCTTTTCCCTGTTTCCAGATATCAGAAATGAGGGGATTTCACCTTGAATGCAGGCAGATAGAGCTATTAAACCTTCACTGTATTTTTCGAGGACTTCTTTGTCTATTCTTGGTTTGTAATAGTAACCTTCAAGGAAGGCAATTGAGCTTAGCTTCATGAGGTTTTTGAGCCCTTCGTTGTTCTTTGCAAGGAGTATGATATGGTATGTTCCTTTCTCTTTTGAATTTTTTCTATCAAACCTTGAGTTTTTTGCTATGTAGAATTCTTCCCCAATTATAGGCTTTATTCCTGCTTCCTTACATGTTTGGTAGAGCTCATAGGATGCATACATGTTGCCATGATCTGTAACAGCTACTGCTGGCATTCCAAGCTCTTTTGCTTTTTTAACGAGATCCTTTATCCGTATTGCTCCATCAAGAACAGAGTACTGTGAGTGGAGGTGAAGGTGAACGAAGTTTCCTTTTCCCATTTTTTCTCCTTCCAAGTTGCTTACGATAAATATATGTTGCCTTTTAAATGGTTGCGATGGAAAATTCATGCTTTAACTGATATACTATCTGCAACTAAACGCTGTGGTAATGTAATGGTAAAGAGGAAGTTTTACTTATTCGATGTTCTTTTCAGAAACGTTGCTCTGTTATCTGCTGTTATAATTTCTCTTGCTTTGTTGCTCATTGCTATCGTTCTTTACAAGGAATCCTCAATTGCTATTTCTCACTTTGGCATTCTTGATTTCATTAAATCTCAGGACTGGAACCCTCCTTTATCTAAGTTTGGGGGATTACCGGCAATTTTCGGTTCCATTATCAGCACTTTAATTGCCCTTCTCATTGCTGTTCCTGTTGCCCTCGGAATAGCTATGTTCTTGACAGAAATATCTCCTCATGCTTTAAGGACTCCTATCGGCGTTGCAGTTGAACTTCTTGCTGCCATACCAAGTATTATCTATGGTATGTGGGGGCTTTTTTACTTTGCACCTTTTATGAGAGATAAAGCTCAACCTGTAATTCATGCAACACTTGGGAAGCTTCCCTTCATTGGTTCTTGGTTTTCAGGGACAACTCCGGGGATTGGGCTTCTGACAGCTTCAATCGTTCTATCAATAATGATCCTTCCTTTTACAGCAGCTCTTTCAAGGGATTCTTTCAAGATGGTTCCTGATATATTGAAAGAATCTGCTTATGCTCTGGGTGCAACAAAGTGGGATGTGATGAAGAGCGTTGTCTTTCCCTATGCAAAACTTGGTGTGTTTGGAGGCATTATACTTTCCCTTGGAAGGGCTCTTGGAGAAACGATGGCAGTAACTTTTGTTATGGGAAATCAACCTGTAATACCGAAGTCCCTTCTTGAGCCTGCAACATCAATAACAGTTACACTTGCTAACGAGTTTACAGAAGCGGATTCAGACCTCTACATATCAAGTCTTTTCCTGCTTGCATTCATCCTATTTGTTATGAGCTTCATCATCATTGCTGTTGGCAAGTTTATTTTCCTTAAAAGGGTAGGAAAGGAGTAGCTGTTGGACGCTTTTAGAAGAAGGAAGCTTGTAAATAGTATTGTTCTTGTTCTTTCCACACTGTCTGCGCTTTTTGGGATTTTCTGGCTTGCGTGGATTTTAGGAGTTTTAATTTATAAAGGTATATCAACGATTTCTCTTGATGTCTTTATTGGTGATCCTCCTGCACCAGGGGATGTATCAGGAGGGTTAAAACACGCAATTGTTGGGCAGGTTCTCATAGTTCTAATAGCTACAGTTATAGGTATACCTGTTGGCATTCTTGCAGGGACATACCTTTCCGAGTATGGAGGTAGAGGAAAATTTGCAAATGCGATTAGGGACATTGCAGATATATTAATGAGCATTCCCTCAATCGTTGTGGGGGTTTTCGTTTACGCGATTATGGTGAAGCCTTTTGGCCACTTTATGGGAATTGCAGGTTCTGTTGCTCTTGCAATAATGATGATTCCGATAATTGTGAGAACTACAGATGATATGCTGAACATGGTACCCAAGGAGTTAAGAGAAGCAGCTTATGCTATGGGAGCAACAAAGTCAAAAGTTATTTTAAGCGTTGTGTATAGGGGTGCAATAACGGGTATTGTTACTGGAGTGATACTTTCGGTTGCAAGAATTGGTGGGGAAACAGCACCTTTGCTGTTTACATCTTTCAGCAATAACTTCTTTTCAACAAACATTTTCCAGCCTCTGGCTTCTTTGACTGTAACCATGTATGATTATGCAATGAGTCCTTATAAGTATTGGCAGGAACTTGCTTGGGCCGCTGCTGTGATTCTTACGTTTGCGGTTTTGATATTTAACTTGTTAGGCAGATTTTTAGCCCATTGGAGGTTTAAGAGGTGAGCTTTATAATTGATGTGAAAGAGGATATTAAGATAAAAGTTGAGAATCTGAGCTTTTACTATGGCAGTAATCAAGTGCTAAAGGATATTTCCTTTTCCGTTCCGAAGAACCTGGTAACTGCTCTTATAGGTCCTTCTGGATGTGGGAAAACTACGCTCCTGCGGTGTTTTAACAGAATGCATGATCTGTATCCCGGGAATAGGTATGAGGGAGCTATCTATCTTGATGGGGAAAATATACTTTCTGACAGTATAGATTTAATAAACCTTAGAAGCAGGGTGGGAATGGTTTTTCAGAAACCAACGGCTTTCCCTATGTCGATATTTGATAATGTTGCTTATGGATTGAGGTTAAAAGGTATCAGAAACAGGAGAGAACTTGAGGATAGAGTTGAGAAAGCCCTTAAGGATGCTGCTTTATGGGATGATGTTAAGGATAGATTGAAACAACCTGCTTCCGGACTTTCTGGGGGGCAGCAGCAGAGATTATGTATAGCAAGAGCAATAGCTGTTGAACCAGAAGTTCTCCTCTTTGATGAACCAACTTCAGCTCTTGACCCCATTTCAACTTTAAAAATTGAAGAGCTTATTGGAAATTTTAGGGGAAAGTTAACGATTATTATCGTTACCCATAATATGCAGCAAGCAGCAAGGGTTTCAGACTACACGGCTTTCATGTACGTTGGAGAACTTATAGAGTTTAATAAAACGAGTGAACTTTTTGTGAACCCCGTTGAAAAGCTTACAGAAGATTACATTACAGGAAGGTTTGGTTAAAGGATCTATAGTTTTCTTTTGGTTAGGGAGGTTTCCATTTTTTCCTTTTCAAGAGATAACTCTATGGCCTTAATTAGCTCCCTCTTGATCTCTTCAAGGTTCCCAACACAGTCAAATCCGGCTGCCATTTTATGTCCACCACCACCAAACGCAGTTGATATTGAGGCAACATCAATCTTGCCTTTTGACCTAAGGGAAACCTTCCAGTGGTTTTCCTCTATTTCTTTAAAGAAAATTGCAACTTCCACACCTTCAATTGACCTTGGATAGTTTATGAAACCTTCAGATTCTTCGGGAAATGCTCCGGCTTCCTTTAGGAACTTTCTGTACATTGTTATATAGGCTACCTTTCCATTGAGCTCAAACTTTAAAGTTCTTAGGACGAGATCAAGGAGCTTTAACCTGCTTACTCTGTTTCTTTCGAACAGGTTCGTTGTTACAGTGTACGGATTGACTCCTCTTTCAACTAAAAAAGCTGCGTTTCTGAAGGTTTCTGGTGAGGTATTGTTGTAGCCGAAACTTCCGGTATCGGTTACCATTCCCGTGAAAATCGGAAGAGCAACAGAGTAAGTTATCATGTCCTTGTTTATCAGTTTCATTATTTCAAGGGATAGTTCACAGCTGCTCGAAATTTCAGGTTCAACTATTGAAAAGTCAGCAAACGGTTTTGCTGTTATGTGGTGGTCTATTACAATTATCCTGTTTGAAGGAATCTTTTCAAAACCAGTTCTTTTTATTTCGGAAACGTCTGTTATGATAGTCCAGTCAAAGTATTCATCAATTGATTCCCTGTTCTCAACTTTTTCAACTGATGGAAGGAAATCGTAGAAGTAGGGAATTCTATCCCTTGTTATCACTTTCACATTTTTCCCAAGGTTTTTCAGGTAGTTATACCATCCGATTATGCTCCCAACAGCATCGCCATCCGGGTTTTTGTGGGTTGTGATTAGGATTTTTCCTGATAAATTTAATATTAAGTTCGCTATCTCTTTTCTCGAAAGCCGATTCATGAGTTCTCCTTAGCTTAAAGGTTCAACCTCGAAGCTGAGTTTTGGGGTGAACTTTATCCTTAATCTTTTCCCAATTAAGTGCTGGATGTACCCACTTATTTTATTAAGTATTGCAACCATTTTAATTGCATCACGATGGTTTAAACAGGATATAAAAACCTTAGCTTTTCTACCATCTTTTGAAAGGATAACTCTATTTACAGTAACAAAAAGGATGTCTTCTGGTTTCTCTATTTCAAATTGAAGGATATTGGCAATTTCTCTTTTTAAAAGGGATTCCAACCTTTGTTTTCTCTTCTCATTCATGTGCCGCTCACTGTTAGCTCTTTAATCAGAACGGAAGGGCTGTTAATGTTTCCAATCCACCTTAAATCGTTTCCTACTTCACTTGTATTTTTAAGCATCTCTTTTACGTTCCCTGCAACAGTGCAACCCGTGACCGGCTGGATAGCCTCTCCGTTTTTGAAAAGTATACCGCTTATGCCTATTGAAAATTCTCCAGATATTGGGTTGATAGTATGTATACCCATTGCATCAGTAATTAGTAGGACTTCTTCTGGAACCTTAATCAATTCATTAATGCTTAATACACCGGGTTCTATGGTAAGGTTAGTTACTCCAGATTGTGGAAGAGAAGATAGAGAGGCTTTAATGCCATTTCCTGTTGGAGTAAAGCCTAACTTTTTTGCTGAGTATATATCAAGCAGGAAATGTTTAAGCTCTCCTCTTTCTATTATCGCTTTTTTTCTCGTTGCCGTTCCTTCATCATCAAAAGGAATTGATCCGATTCCATCAGCAAGTGTTGGATTATCATAAATTGTAAGTATATGACTTGCTATTTGAGTTCCAAGTTTATCTGCAAACAGGGATTTACCTCTTAGGACATTATTCCCAAGGAAGACCGGAGATAGGGCTTCTATGATCTCAGCGAAGACTCTATTTTCAAATATTACAGGAATTTTGCACGTTTTTATAGGTTTGCCTCCCAAAAGTTCAGTTGCACTTTTAACTGCTGTTCTTGCAACCTCATTTACATTAAGGTTTTTGAAGTATCTTTTAACTTCAAAATCCCATCCCATTTGTGTGCTGTTCCCATCTTCAGCCATAAGCATAATGCTTAACGAAAAGCTTGAAGTTGTGTAGTGAAAGGAGTGGTCATTGGAGTTGTAGTAGTAAATAGTTGTGAGAGTATCTTTATAAGTACTCTTTCTCACTCTTTTTATCCTTTTATCAAAGGCAAAAGCTAAACTCTCAAGATCAATTGCCATTTGAATTTTCTCTTCAACGGATATGTCGTTATAGCTTTTGTCAGAAAGTTCAAAGTCAAGTTTGTTCTCCGATGGAATGGAGAATTCAAACTCATCCGGCTCTGAACTTTTAGCATTTTCTTTGGCACATTCAATAGTAATTCTTATTCCATCTTCAGAAAGGTCTGTTGTATATGCAAATCCGAGTTTTCCGTCTATAATAACTCTGATAGCCATTCCTTTATTTTGAGGAACTTTGATTTTCTCAGCCTTCCCGGACTTTGCTTCAACTTCAAATCCTGTTGAGTTCAAGAAGTAGATGTCAAAGTTTTTGATGTCCAATTTCTTTACCATGTTAATGGTTTTTTCAACAGTTTCCTTCATTCTTCTCTCCCAAGCTTTTTGAAGAATTCTCTTACTTCTTTCTGCTTCCCGCAGCTCTTTTCTCCTTCAGTACAGTATCCAAGGTAATAACAGTTTGGTCCTACAGCATTGAAAACATCCGGCATAGAACCCCTTAGCAGCCTCAGCATCTCTATTGCCATTTCCCTGATTTCCCATTGAGCCCTATTACAAGTTCTCAGGCGAAGGAAGTGAATAAGCTCTTCTCCGTTCATTGTAAACATAATTCTTGTTGAACAGGCATTTGGCAGAATGAACCTTGCATCTTCTTTAGGAACTCCAAGATTGATGAGTTCTTCATATGATTCTCCGATTAAGTTCATTAACCTGTCAAAGCTAAGTTTTGCTTGTTCTCCATTAAACTTCAATGTGAAGGTTTTACTCCCAATTGAAGGAGGTTTTATGTAAGGGAAGTTTTTCATCGATACATACCTTTGAGATTGTTGGCTGTATGATGCCATTCTGTGCCTTACGAGTTGATGAGAGCAAGCTCTTGATATGGCATCCACAATAAATGTAAAATGTGCATGCTTTATAAGGTCTCTTTGAGGAAGCTTTATATTAGGTAAATTTCTTGAGAAAAGCAGAACTTTCATTAAAGACCTCTTAAGATTTTATGAAGGTGGATTATACACAAAATTTGTGATTTAATGTTGACAACTACAACCTATTTTGCTTATATTCAACCGCCGAAAAATTTTAGGAGGATTCTAATGCCGACAATAAATCAGCTTGTTAGAAAGGGACGTGAAAGCAAGGTTAAGCGCTCTAAATCTCCGGCGCTTCAAGGAAATCCTCAAAAAAGAGGTGTTTGTGTTAGGGTATTTACTACTACACCGAAAAAGCCAAACTCAGCTTTAAGAAAAGTTGCAAGGGTAAGACTTTCAAATGGAATGGAAGTTACTGCATACATTCCAGGTATAGGACACAACCTTCAGGAGCACTCAGTGGTTCTTGTAAGAGGCGGAAGGGTAAAGGATTTGCCGGGAGTTCGTTATAAGATAATTCGCGGTGCACTTGATGCCGCTGGGGTTGAAGGAAGAAAGCAGTCAAGGTCTAAGTATGGTACAAAGAGACCAAAGTAAAACTTAATTACGGGAGAGTGAAAGATGCCAAGGAAAGGTCCAGTTCCACCAAGAGAGGTACTACCAGACCCAGTTTATGGTGATAAGCTGGTTTCAAAATTGATTAACAAAGTTATGAGAGATGGGAAAAAGAGTAAGGCTGAGAAAATAGTTTACGGAGCATTTGAAATTATTAAAGAGAAACTCGGAGAAGATCCTCTTGCAGTATTTCATAAGGTGGTTGAAAACGTAAAGCCTTTAGTAGAGGTTCGTCCAAGAAGGGTTGGAGGAGCTACTTATCAGGTTCCAATGGAAGTGAGACCTGAAAGGCAGATCCACCTATCTTTAAAGTGGATCGTTGATGCAGCACGTGCTCGTTCTGAGCGCGGAATGGTTAATAAGCTTGCTAATGAACTAATAGATGCTTATCACGAGAGAGGCGGAGCTTTCAAGAAGAAAGAGGATACACATAAGATGGCAGAAGCGAATAAGGCATTTGCCCACTATAGGTGGTAACCAATTTTGTTTTAAGGAGGAAACGTTGAGTAAAAAGGGTGCTTTAAAGCAGATAAAAGTTCCTCTCGATAAAGTTAGGAATATAGGTATCATTGCCCATATTGATGCTGGTAAAACAACAACTACCGAGAGGATACTTTACTATACTGGAAGGATTCACAAGATAGGTGAAGTTCATGAAGGCGCTGCTGAAATGGATTGGATGGAACAGGAAAAGGAAAGAGGTATTACAATTACATCAGCTACGACTACCTGTTTCTGGAGGGATCACAGGATTAACATCGTTGATACTCCTGGACACGTTGATTTCACAATTGAAGTTGAGCGTTCCCTTAGAGTTCTTGATGGTGCTGTAACAATTCTCTGTTCAGTTGGAGGTGTTCAGCCTCAAACGGAGACTGTATGGAGACAGGCTGATAAATATCGTGTTCCAAGGATAATCTTTGTGAATAAAATGGATAGGATTGGTGCAGATTTCTTTAAAGTTGTTGGAGAAGTTGAGGAGAAGTTAGGAGCAAAACCAGTAGTTCTTCAGGTACCAATTGGTGCTGAAGAGAACTTTGCAGGTGTTGTTGACCTCATAACCATGAAGGCTATCATCTGGGAAGAGGAAACGCTTGGTGCTAAGTTTCATGAGGAGGAGATTCCTGAGGATTTGAGACCCGTTGCTGAGGAGTGGCGGGAGAGAATGGTGGAAGCCCTTGCTGATGTTGATGAAGACCTAATGATGAAGTACTTGGAAGGCGAAGAGATAACTGAAGATGAAATAAGAAAGGCAATAAGAAAAGGAACAATTGAGATTAAGTTTTTCCCAATGCTCTGCGGTTCTGCCTTTAAGAATAAAGGAGTTCAACCACTTCTTGATGCAGTTGTAGATTACCTCCCATCACCTCTTGAAGTACCACCGATAAAGGGGATAAATCCATCAACAGGAGAAGAGGAGGAGAGACACGCATCCTATGATGAACCGTTTTCAGCTCTTGCATTCAAGATTTTAACAGACCCTTATGTTGGTCAGCTAACCTTTATCAGAGTTTACTCTGGATGGATGGAGTCAGGCTCTTACGTTTTTAATGCGACAAGAGGTAAAAAGGAAAGGTTAGCGAGAATTCTTCGTATGCATGCAAACAAGAGGGAAGAGATTCCAGTTTTGGGGGCAGGAGATATAGCTGCTGCTGTTGGTTTAAGGGAAACCTATACTGGAGACACACTCTGCGATCCTGATCATCCAATACTCCTTGAGGCCATGGAATTTCCAGAGCCAGTTATCTCTGTTGCGGTTGAACCAAAAACTAAAGCTGATCAGGAAAAGCTTTCGATAGCTCTTCAGAAGCTTGCAAAGGAAGACCCTTCATTTAAAGTGGCTATGGATCATGAAACTGGACAGACTATCATATCTGGAATGGGTGAGCTTCACCTTGAAATTATTGTTGATAGGCTAAAGAGGGAGTTCAACGTTGACGTTAACGTAGGAAAACCTCAGGTTGCCTATAGAGAGACAATAAGAAAAGCTGTAACTCAGGAAGGAAAGTTTATTAAGCAAACAGGTGGTAGGGGTCAATATGGTCATGTATGGTTAAAGATAGAACCTCTTGAGCCTGGAAAGGGATTTGAGTTTAACGAGACAATAAAGGGAGGTGTTGTCCCTAAAGAATACATACCTGCGGTTGAGGCTGGCGTTAAAGAGGCTATGGAAACTGGTGTTGTTGCAGGATATCCTATGACAGATATTAAGGTAACTCTATTTGACGGTTCTTACCATGAGGTTGACTCTTCTGAAATGGCATTCAAGATTGCCGGTTCAATTGCTTTCAAAGAGGGAGCAAAGAAAGCCAATCCTGTTCTCCTTGAACCTATAATGGAGGTTGAAGTTACAACTCCAGAAGAGTTCATGGGGGATGTTATTGGAGACTTGAACAAGAGAAGGGGAAGAGTTCAAGGAATGGAAGCAAGAGGTAATGCTCAAGTTATAAGGGCTCTTGTTCCCCTTGCCGAGATGTTCGGATATGCGACTGACCTTCGTTCAATGACGCAAGGTAGAGCAACTTACATTATGAGATTCTCTCACTATGAGGAGGTTCCACCGAACGTTGCAGAGCAAATTGTAGGAGAAAAAACCAAGTAAGCTCTTTACTTTTTCATTCAAATGCTTATAATTTTACGCCGTCAAATTTGGCGCTAACGAGAAAAATGGAACTTTAAGGAGGAAATTAAGATGGCAAAGGAAAAGTTTGAGCGGAAGAAACCGCACAAGAACGTAGGAACTATTGGACACGTAGACCACGGAAAAACAACTCTAACAGCAGCTATCACACACTGTCTGGCTTTAAAAGGTCAGGCTCAAGAAGTTCCTTTTGATCAGATTGATAAGGCACCTGAAGAGAGAGAAAGGGGAATTACAATTGCAACAGCCCACGTTGAGTATGAATCTGATAAGTATCACTATGCTCACGTTGACTGCCCCGGGCACGCAGATTACATCAAGAACATGATTACAGGTGCTGCTCAAATGGATGGTGCAATTCTCGTTGTATCTGCCGCAGATGGTCCTATGCCTCAAACAAGGGAGCACGTTCTTCTTGCAAGGCAGGTTAACGTTCCTTACATAGTTGTATTTCTTAATAAGGTTGATATGGTTGATGATCCTGAGCTCCTTGAGCTTGTGGAGCTTGAAGTTAGAGAACTCCTTAATGAGTATGGATTCCCTGGCGACGAAGTTCCCGTAATTAAAGGTTCAGCATTGAAAGCTCTTGATTGTACTAGTGCTGATTGTCCAGACTGTCAACCTATATATGAGCTTGTAGAAGCTCTTGACGAGTACATACCTGAACCGGTAAGGGAAGTTGATAAGCCATTCCTGATGCCAATTGAAGATGTTTTCTCCATCTCTGGTAGGGGAACAGTTGTAACTGGAAGAGTTGAGAGAGGAAAGTTAACTGTTGGAGAAGAGGTTGAGATAGTCGGTTTAAGAGAAGAGCCTCTAAAGACTGTAGCAACAGGAATTGAGATGTTCAGGAAAATTCTTGATGAAGCTCTCCCTGGTGATAACGTAGGTGTTCTTCTCAGGGGAATAGGTAAGGATGAAGTTGAAAGAGGAATGGTTCTTGCCAAGCCAGGTTCCATTAAGCCTCACAAGAAGTTCAAGGCTGAAGTTTACATTCTCTCAAAAGAGGAAGGTGGAAGACATACTCCTTTCTTCAACGGGTATCAGCCTCAGTTTTACTTTAGAACAACAGATGTAACAGGAAAGGTTACGCTTCCACAGGGTGTTGAGATGGTTATGCCTGGGGATAATGTTACCTTCGAAGTTGAGCTTTTAAAGCCCGTTGCTATTGAAGAGGGTTTAAGGTTCGCTATCAGAGAAGGCGGTAGAACAGTTGGAGCAGGCGTTGTAACCGAGATTTTAGATTAATGAGAGGTAATAATGGCTCAGGATCGCATAAGAATCAAGCTTCTTGCTTATGATCACAGGCTGCTTGACAGGTCTGTTCAGGAAATTATTGATACAGTGAAGAGGACCGGTGCTATAGTTGCCGGTCCGATTCCCCTTCCTACTAAGCGTTCCGTTTGGAGCGTAATCAGATCTCCACACAAGTATAAATACTCTCAGGAACAGTTTGAGCTTAGGAGGCATAGAAGACTTCTTGATATAAGAAATCCCAAGCCCCAGACAGTTGAAGCCCTCATGGATCTAAAACTTCCTGCAGGGGTTGATGTGGAGATTAAGCTTGATTAAGAGGTGATAAATGAAAGGTATTTTGGGAAGAAAGATTGGGATGACGCAGATTTTCACAGATGATGGTAAAGCTATGGCTGTTACCGTAATAGAAGCTGGTCCCTGCATTGTCGTTGATAAGAGAACTGTTGAAAGGGATGGTTACTCAGCACTTCAGCTTGGTTTTATGGAGAAGAGGAAGGCTGATAGTAAGTTCCCTAAACCTCTTCTTGGACATTTTGCAAAAGCAGGAATCAAGCCAACAAGGTTTCTGAAAGAAGTTAAGTTTGATGATATTGAGAAGTTTAACGTTGGTGACAGAATAGGTGTTGATATATTTAAGCCAGGTGAGAAAGTTGACGTAACTGCAAAGTCTAAAGGAAGGGGATTTGCTGGTTATCACAAGAGATGGGGTTTTGGTGGTGGAAGGAAGAGCCACGGTTCAGATTTTCATGAAGGTCCTGGTTCTATTGGTGCATGTGCTTATCCTGGAAGAGTTCACAAAGGAAAGAAGATGGCAGGAAGGTATGGTAACGAAACAGTTACAGTAAGAAACCTTGAAATTGTTGATGTTATTCCGGAGAAAAACCTTCTTGTTATAAAGGGTGGAGTTCCAGGACATAAAGGAGCTTTCGTTATAGTTAAAGGTAAATAGAGGTGAAGTATGGAAGTTAAGGTTATTGATATTCAGAATCAGGAAACCGGGAAAGTTAATATAGATGATCAAATTGCAAAATTCCCGATAAAAAGCCATGCTATATGGGAAACTGTAAGATGGCAGCTTGCAAAGAGAAGAAGAGGCACCCATTCTACGAAGACCAGAGGAGAAGTTAGAGGCGGAGGAAGAAAACCTTGGGCTCAAAAGCATACTGGAAGGGCAAGGCAAGGATCTATACGAGCACCTCAGTGGGTTGGTGGAGGAGTTGTTTTTGGACCAAAACCAAGAGATTATAGCTTTAACCTTCCAAAGAAAGTTAGAAGAGCTGCCTTAAAGAGCGTTTTTGCTGGTAAGCTTGGAGATGGAAGCGTTGTATTTGTTGAGGACTTTAAATTTGAAGAGCCTAAAACTAAGAAAGCAGTTGAGGTTCTTAGAAATTTAGGCCTTGAAGATAAAAAGGTTCTTATCGTTGTTCCTGAGCTTGAAGAAAATACGTATAAGTCATTTAGAAACCTTCAGAACGTTAAAATGTTAGAAGTTGATGGTCTTAACGTTTACGATATGCTCTGCTATGACGTGTGTTTGATCTTCAAGTCCACTTTACCCAAAATTGAAGAGAGGTTGCTGAAATGAAAACCCTTTATGATGTTCTAATACGCCCTGTTATTACTGAAAAGAGTGTAATGCTTTCGAACCTTGAAACAAAAAGCTCTAAGACAAAGGAGAAGAGGAAAATTACGAAGGTAACCTTCGAAGTTTCCATGAGTGCTACAAAGCCGCAGATCAAGGAAGCTGTTGAAAGGATATTTGGTGTTAAAGTTGAAAAGGTTAACACAATGATTGTTAAGGGAAAAAAGAAAGGTTTCAGGATGTTGAAAGGTAGGAAGAAGGACTGGAAAAAGGCAATCATTACTTTAAAGCCAGGCTATGAAATAGATTTGGAGAAGTTGTAAGAGGAGTGAACAATGGGAATAAAGAAATTTAAACCATATACGCCAGGAAGAAGGTTTATGACGGTTTCCGATTTTTCAGAAATTACGAAGGATGAACCTGAAAAGTCACTAACGGTTGGATTTGTAAGGGGAACCGGAAGAAACAATCAGGGTAGGATTACCAGTAGGCATAAGGGTGGTGGTCATAAGAGGCGTTATAGGTTAATTGATTTCAAAAGGGACAAGATTGGAATCCCCGCCAAGGTTGCTGCTATTGAGTATGATCCAAACAGGTCTGCAAGGATAGCCCTTCTCTTCTATGCTGATGGAGAGAAGAGGTACATTTTATGGCCTGATGGTTTGAAGGTCGGAGATACTGTTTTGGCAGGACCTGATGCTGAAATTAAAGTTGGGAATGCTCTTCCTTTAAGGAACATTCCTGTAGGTACGATAGTTCATAATGTTGAACTTAAACCTAAGAAAGGTGGACAGCTTGCAAGATCTGCTGGTTCCTTTGCTCAGCTTATGGGTAAGGTTGGTGATTATGCACAGTTGAGGCTTCCTTCTGGAGAGCTGAGGCTTGTTCACCTTGACTGTATGGCAACAGTTGGTCAGGTTGGGAACATAGATCATGAAAACATAGTTATAGGAAAAGCTGGAAGGTCAAGGTGGCTTGGTATTAGACCTACCGTTAGAGGAACAGCCATGAACCCGGTTGACCATCCACACGGTGGTGGTGAAGGGAAGACGTTTGGTAAGCATCCAGTTACGCCTTGGGGTAAACCAACAAAAGGTTATAAAACAAGGAAGAAGCGCAAGTATTCTGATAGGTTCATCATTAAACGCAGGACAAAATAGGAGGTTTAAATGGGACGTTCTCTTAAAAAGGGTCCCTATGTGAACCCTAAGTTACTCAAGAAAGTAAGGGAGATGAACGAAAAGGGTGAGAAGAAGGTAATTAAAGTATGGGATAGAGCATGTACCATAGTTCCTGAATTTGTTGGACATACTTTTGCAGTATACAATGGACAGAAGTTCATTCCCGTTTACATTACTGAGCAGATGATAGGTCATAAGCTTGGAGAATTTTCCCTTACAAGGACATTTAGAGGACACGCAGGACAAAAAGTTGCTAAGAAGAAGTAAGGAGAGAAGATATGGCTGTTGAAAGTAGGGAATATTACAAGGAAGGAGAAAGGGGATTTAAATCCCCTGAAGAGGCAAGGGCAATATGGAGAAGAGCGAGGATGTCAGCTTCAAAGGTGAGGCTCGTCGTTGACCTCATTAGGGGCAAGCATGTTGAGGAAGCATTGGCAATTCTTTCAAACACTCCAAAGAAAAGCGCAAGAATGGTTGAGAAGGTTGTGAAGAGTGCTATTGCAAATGCGGAGCAGAAAGGGCTTGATCCTGATGAGCTCGTTGTTAAGGCAGCTTACGTTGATGAGGGACCAACGATGAAGAGATTTAGGCCTCGTGCAATGGGTAGGGCTAATATGATCAGAAGGCGTACATGTCATATAACTGTAATAGTAGGAAAATCTTAATTGGAGGGTAAGCTTTGGGACAGAAAGTACATCCAGTAGGCTTTAGATTAGGTATTACAAAAGATTGGGAATCTAAATGGGTTACGAAGGAAAAAGGTAAGTACGTTAGTTTCCTTCACGAGGATATAAGGTTAAGAAACCTTATAAAACAGAAGTACTACCATGCAGGTATATCAAGGATAGATATTGAAAGAACTCTTGAAAGGGTAAACATAAGGATATGGGCTGCAAGGCCAGGGCTTCTAATAGCAAGAAAAGGTGCTGAAGTAAAAGAATTGAGGAAGCTCCTTGAGGAAGTTACTGGGAAAAACGTTTATGTGAATATTGAGGAAGTGAAGTATCCTCAGTTAAATGCTCAGCTTGTTGCAGAAAACGTTGCTTCTCAGCTAGAGCGCCGTGTGGCGTTCAGGCGTGCGATGAAAAAGGTAATTAATGATGCCATGAAGGCCGGTGCAAAAGGCATAAAGGTTCAGTGTGCTGGAAGGCTTGGTGGTGCTGATATGGCAAGAACTGAGTGGTACAGGGAAGGAAGAGTACCTTTACAGACTCTCAGGGCAGATATAGATTATGGCACCGCAGTTGCAAAAACGAAGTATGGTGTTATTGGTGTGAAAGTTTGGATTTACAAAGGTGACGTTTACAGGGATGAAACGGAGGAAATTTTAAGGAAAATTGAGAAAGAAGTAAAACAGGAAATGGCGAGAGGTAAGTAATCATGTTGATGCCGAAAAGGACAAAGTTTAGGAAAAGACAAAGAGGAAGACTTAAGGGCAAGGCTTTTAGAGGGAACACTTTAGCATTTGGAGATTATGGTATTCAGGCTCTTGATCCTGGTTACATAACCACGAACCAGATTGAAGCTGCAAGGGTTGCGATGACAAGGAAGATGAAAAGGGGTGGGAAAGTTTGGATAAGGATTTTCCCTGATAAACCTTATACCAAAAAGCCCCTTGAAACAAGGATGGGTAAAGGGAAGGGAAATGTTGAAACGTGGGTTGCTCCTGTAAAACCCGGAAGAATGATGTTTGAGATTGCAGGTGTTCCTGAAGAAGTTGCTATGGAAGCTTTAAGGCTTGCGATTTTCAAGCTTCCGATCAAGTGTAGGATCGTTAAGAGAGAAGAAACTCCAAAGAGAGAAGAGGGGTAAGTATGAAGAAGCTAACAGAAGAGTTGAGAGTAAAGTCAACTGAGGAGCTTAAGCAGTTGCTCGTTGAGTTAAAAGAGAAGCTTATGAAGTTAAGGTTTAAAAATGCATTCGGTCAGCTTGATAACCCTATGGAGATCAGAAATACGAAAAAACAGATAGCTCGTATCCTGACCATTCTTAGGGAAAGAGAGTTGAAGGGCTAATTTGGAGGAACTATGGAAGAAACAAGAGTTAATAGAAGGAAAGTAAGAGTTGGTGTGGTTGTGAGTAACAAAATGGATAAAACTGTAGTTGTTAGAGTTACCAGGGAGTTTAGACATCCTGTTTATGGTAAGAGAGTTAAGCTTTCAAAGAAGTACATGGCTCATGATGAAAACAATCAATGTAATGTTGGAGATGTTGTAAGGATAATGGAGACAAGGCCTCTTTCAAGGCATAAAAGGTGGAGAGTTGTTGAGGTAATAGAGAAGGCAAAGGGGTAAGAATCTCTAACTAAGGAGTGGAGTTATGATTCAGGTTCAGAGTTATTTAAACGTTGCAGATAATACTGGAGCGAAGAAAGTTCAATGTATAAGGGTTCTTGGTGGTTCCTTCAAGCGTTACGCTACCTTGGGTGACAAGATTGTCGTTACGGTTAAAGACGCCATCCCAAGGGCAACAGCAAAGAAGGGTGAAGTTTACAGAGCGGTTGTAGTGAGGACAAGGAAAGAGGTTAGAAGGCCAGATGGGACATACATAAAGTTTGATGATAATGCCGTTGTTCTCCTCAATAAGCAGGATGAACCCTTGGGAACGCGTATACTTGGGCCTGTTGCAAGAGAAGCCAGAATGAAAGGTTACACCAAGATTGCCTCTTTGGCTCCAGAGGTAATATAAGGAGGAGTTCTGATGAGAAAGAAATTTAAGATTAAGTCTGGTGATAAAGTTATCGTTATTGCTGGTAAGGATAAAGGCAAAGTTGGGAAAGTTTTAAAGGTTTTAAGGGATGAAGAGAAAGTTATAGTTGAAGGCGTAAGGGTTGTTAAGAAGCACCTGAAGCCCAGCCAGAAATACCCTGAAGGCGGGATTATAGAGAAGGAAGCTCCAATTCATATAAGTAATGTAATGCTTGTTGACCCTAAAACGAACCAACCTACAAGGGTTGGCATAAAGTTCCTCGAAGATGGAAGAAAGGTCAGGTATGCGAAGCGTTCAGGGGAAATCATTGATGAGATTAGCAAACCTAAAAAGGCGGGTCGGTAATCCGCAGAAGGAGGAGTTATGTCAGAGAGTTACGTTCCAAGATTGAAGGAAAAGTACTTTAAAGAGATTGTTCCCATGCTTATGAAGAAGTTCGGGTACAAGAACATTATGGAAGTTCCGAAAATAGAAAAAATTGTCGTTAACATGGGGGTCGGTGAAGCTGTTCAGAACATAAAGGCTCTTGAGAACGCAATGAATGACCTTTCTTTAATTACAGGGCAGAAACCTTCCGTTAGGAGGGCGAAGAGATCGGAAGCCGGTTTTAAGCTTAGAAAAGGCATGCCAATTGGTGCAAAGGTTACTTTGAGAAAGGATATGATGTACGATTTCCTTGATAGGCTTATATCTATAGCACTTCCACGTGTTAGGGATTTCAGGGGACTTTCTCCAAGGTCTTTTGACGGTAGGGGCAATTATAACTTTGGTTTGTCTGAACAGGTGGTATTTCCCGAAATAGATTACGACAAGATAGACAAGATAAGAGGGATGAATATAACAATAGTTACAACTGCTAAAAGCGATGAGGAAGCAAAAGCTCTTCTTGAAGCTTTTGGATTTCCCTTTAGAAAGTAAGGAGGAGTAATGGCAAGAAAAGCACTAATTGTAAAGGCCAAGAGAGAGCCGAAGTTTAAGGTGAGAAAGTATAATAGATGTCCTTTATGTGGACGTCCAAGGGGATTTATTCGCGAGTTTGGAATGTGCAGGCTCTGTTTTAGGACGTTAGCTCTTCAGGGGAAAATTCCTGGTATTAAAAAAGCAAGCTGGTAAAAATTGGTGGTGAGGTAAGAAGGATGATGATGGATACAGTAGCAGATTTCCTGACAAGAATAAGGAACGCAAACATGGTTTATAAGGAGTATGTAGATGCTCCCTATTCTAAAGTTAACGAGGCTATTGCAAAAATACTTAAAGAAGAGGGATTCATTAAGGATTATGAGATTAAGGAAGAGCAGTTCAAGAGAGCTAAGAACCCTGAGAACAGGAAGAAATACTTAAGAGTTTATCTTAAGTACACTCCAAACAGGGAAAGGGTTATTAATGAGATCAAGAGAGCAAGTAAACCTGGTAGAAGGGTTTATGTGGGAAAGGATGAAATTCCCCTTGTTAAGGCAGGATTGGGTATAGCAATACTCTCAACCAGCAGAGGAATTATTCCAGGTTACAAGGCAAGGAAACTCGGTATTGGTGGAGAGATACTTTGTTATGTCTGGTAAATTAAGTTGTAAAGGAGTGAGCGATGTCAAGAATTGGAAAGCTTCCAGTAGAAATACCTGATGGAGTTACCGTTGAAGTAAAGCCCGGGAACAACGTTGTTGTAAAAGGTCCTAAGGGTACGCTTGAGTTTACATTTAACCCAAAGCTGACTATTAAGGTTGAAGGTAACAAAGTTGTTGTTGAAAGGCCAACAGATGAGAAGCAGATGAGAGCGCTTCATGGTACAACGAGGGCTTTAATAAACAACATGGTTATTGGCGTTTCAAAGGGATTTGAAAAGGTTCTTGAGGTTAAAGGTCTTGGTTATAGGGCATTTGTAAAGGGGAATACCCTTGAGCTTCACCTTGGATTTTCCCACCCTGTTCTTTACTCAATACCTGAAGGTATATCTATAGAAGTTGATAGGGAAAATAACATTTTCATTAGAGGAATAGATAAGCAGAAAGTTGGACAGGTTGCTGCTGAAATTAGATCTTTCAGACCTCCTGAGCCTTACAAGGGTAAAGGTATAAGGTACAGAGGTGAAAAGGTTCTCATGAAGGCTGGAAAATCTGCCAAGAAATAAAGGGGTGAACAATGGTTAAGATGACGAGAAAGGAAAGGATAGCCAAAAAGCATAGAAGAGTTAGGAAGAAAGTTTTCGGAACTCCTGAAAGACCGAGGCTTGCAGTTTATAAGAGTTTAAAGCACTTGCATGCTCAAGTGATAGATGATGTTAATGGAGTTACGCTTGTTTCTGCATCAACTGTTGAGAAGGAAATTAAGGAAAAGGTTAAAGGACTTAAGAAATCTGAAGCCGCTAAGGTGCTTGGAAAGGTTATTGCTGAAAGGGCTTTGGAAAAGGGCATTAGTAAGGTTGTCTTTGATAGGGGTGGTTTCATATACCATGGAAGGGTTAAAGCTTTTGCAGAAGGTGCAAGAGAAGGTGGTTTACAATTTTAAGGAGGTAATTGATGGTTAAAAGGGTTAAACCTGAAGGTCTTGAATTGAAGGAGAGGCTTGTTCATATCAATAGGAATGCAAAAGTTGTTACAGGAGGAAGGAAGTTTAGCTTTACCGCCTTTGTTGTTGTTGGAGATGGAAAAGGTGTTGTGGGTTTTGGAAGAGGTAAAGCTTCTGAGGTTCCAGATGCGATAAGGAAAGCCACTGAGGATGCCAAGAAGAACCTTATAAAGATACCCGTTATTGATGGAACGATTCCTTACGAGGTTAGTGCAAAGTTTGAAGGTTCAAGGATAATTATGAGACCTGCAGCTCCAGGTACAGGAGTTATCGCTTCGGCTCCTGTTCGTGCGGTTCTTGAGTCTGCAGGAGTGACGGATATTCTTACAAAGGTAATTGGTTCAACAAATCCTCATACTGTTGTAAGAGCTGTTTTGAAAGCACTTGAACAGTTGAAAACGCCTGAAGAGTTTTCAAAGCTCAGAGGTGTTTCGGTGACTGAGCTTAGGAAAAGGTGGAAATTGCCAGGAAGAAAAGTTACTCCAGAAGGTGAAATCATCAGGAGGTAATCATGCCGCAAGTTAAGATAACGCTTATAAGAGGTCTTGCAGGGAAAAGCAAGAAGAAAAAAGCTGTTTTGGAAGCTCTTGGGCTTCGCAGAAGGGGGAAGAGTACCATAAAGGAACTTACCCCTTCAATAAAGGGAATGATTGATAAAGTTAAAGAACTTGTTGAAGTAGAACAGGTAAAGGAGTAAGCCATGGAGATAAAGTTACATAACCTTAAACCACAAAAAGGAGCTAAAAAGAAGGCAAAAAGACTTGGAAGAGGCCACGGTTCAGGTGTTGGTAAAACATCAGGAAGAGGTGAAAAAGGTCAAAAGGCAAGGTCTGGCTGGAAAGGAGGAACAAGGCCGGGTTTTGAAGGAGGGCAGACTCCTTTATATATGAGGTTTCCGAAAAGGGGATTTTCAAATGCACCGTTTAAGGTTGAGTACGAAATAGTCAACGTTAAGGATATAGATGCAAGGTTTAATGATGGCGATGTTGTTGACATTGACGCTTTGAGAAGGGTTGGTCTTGTCAAAAGAGATTTACCTGTGAAGATTCTTGGAGATGGTGAAATCAAGAAAAAGTTGACAGTTAAAGCTAACAAGTTCTCTGCATCAGCAAAGGAGAAGATAACTGCTGCTGGTGGGGTCTGCGAGGAGATTAAGGGGTAATTATGAACCTATCAAAGATCATCTTTAACGTTACAGAAGTTCCTGAATTAAGGAAGAGGTTTATCTTTACAGCGCTGATTCTTGCCATATTCAGGCTTGGTGCTCACATTCCAACTCCCGGCATTGACGTTATAGCGCTGTCTGAATTTTTCAAAAGGGCGCAAGGAACTGTTTTTGGCTTCATGGATGTTTTTTCAGGTGGTGCACTTGGGAAGTTGACTGTATTCGCTCTTGGGGTTATGCCTTACATCAGTGCTTCCATAATTATGCAGCTCTTCACAGTTGCATTTCCATCCATTGAGAAGCTTGCAAAGGAGGAAGGGGAATATGGAAGGAGGAAGATAAATCAGTATACCCGTTACGGTGCTGTTTTTCTCTCCTTTATACAGGCTCTGGGTATATCAATTGGCCTTGAATCCATGAAAAGTCCAACAGGAGTTCCTATAGTTCCAAATCCTGGCTTTACCTTTATTTTTGTTTGTGTTACGACTTTAACTTCAGGAGCAACTTTCCTGATGTGGCTTGCAGAGAAGATAACGGAAAAAGGCATTGGAAATGGAATGTCAATTCTCATTTTTGCCGGTATTGCAAGCAGGATTCCAAACGCAGTATTAACAACTTTTACGCTTTTGAAAAATGGAGAGATATCCCTTTTTAAGGTTATAAGTGTCGGGATAATAATCTTAGCAATGATTGCGGCAATCGTTTACATTCAGGAAGCGGAAAGGAGAGTTCCCCTTCAATACGCGAGAAGGAACATTGGAAAGCAAGCAGTTGGAAGGTATGCAAGCTTTTTACCTGTAAAGCTCAATCCTGCTGGAGTTATACCGATCATTTTTGCCGCGTCTGTTTTAATGTTTCCGGCCACAATAGTAAAGTTCATTCATCATCCAATTGCTCAAGCTTTGTATGATTACCTAATGCCCGGTTCACCTTTGTACTTAACCATTTATGCTGTCCTCATATTTTTCTTCACTTACTTTTACACGGCAGTTATATTTAACCCGCAGGAGATTGCCGAAAACTTAAATAAATATGGAGGATTCATACCGGGGGTTAGGGCAGGAACGGATACAGCAAACTACCTTGACAGAATAGTTTCAAGGCTTACATTTGCGGGTGCAATATTCCTCACCCTTGTTGCTGTTGTTCCTCTTTTAATTACTCAGAGAATGCATCTTCCGTTTTACTTTGGTGGAACTGCCTTGCTAATTGTTGTTGGAGTTGCTCTTGATACTTTAAAGAGGATGGAAGCTTATGCGCTTTCCATTTCCTATGAAGGTTTCCTTGGTAGGAAGAGGCGGTTAGGATTGGGAGGTTCAAAGTGATAAGACTTGTTTTTTTAGGACCGCCAGGTGCTGGTAAGGGTACCCAAGCGGTTAAGATTGCGCAGAAGTATGGAATACCACACATATCTACCGGAGATATTTTGAGGGATGCTGTTAAGGAAGGTACAGAACTTGGTAAGCTTGCGAAAAGCTACATGGATAAAGGAGAGCTTGTTCCTGATGACGTAATCATTGGAATAATTAGAGAGAGGCTTTCAGAAAAGGATGTCATGGAAAGAGGTTTCATTCTTGATGGTTTTCCGAGAACGATTGCTCAGGCAAAAGCCCTTGATGAGCTTCTGTCTGAGTTGAAGATGCCACTTGATGCGGTTATTTTTCTTAACGTTGATGATGACGAGATTATCAAGAGATTGCTCTCAAGAGGAAGAGCAGATGATACGGAAGAGGTTATAAGGAATAGGATTAAGGTTTACAGGCATCAAACAGAACCTCTCATAAAGTACTACAGAGAAAAAGGGCTTTTAAGAGAGATATTAGGAGTTGGCGATATTGATGAGATTACGAGAAAGATTGAAGGAGTGCTTGGTCTAAATGGTTAAGACTTTGAAGGTCAATATTCCAATAAAGACGCCTGAAGAGATAGATAAGCTTAGAACTGCTGCAGCAATTACAATGGAAATTCTCTTAAGGATTTCCGATCAAATAAGGCCTGATATGTCAGCCCTTGATGTTGATAAGCTTGCAAGGGATTACTGCAAGGAATTTAAGGTAAAGCCAGCATTTCTTGGTTATGGTGGTTTTCCTGGAGCTATTTGCGTCTCCGTGAATGAAGAGGTTGTTCATGGAATACCTTTGAAAAGTAAGGTCTTCAAGGAGGGAGACATAGTTAGCCTCGATTTTGGCGTTATATTTGAGGATTACTACGGAGATGCTGCCATAACCGTTCCTGTTGGTAAGGTTTCAGAAAAGGCAAAAAGGCTTATAGATGTTACGGAGAAAGCGCTGTACAAGGGGATTGAAAAAGTCTTTCCAGGTAATGCGTTAATAGAAGTTTCAAGAGCAATTCAGGACTTTGTGGAATCCCATGGATATTCAGTTGTAAGGGAGTACGCAGGGCATGGAATAGGTAAAAAGCTGCATGAAGAGCCTCAAATAACAAATTACGTTTACAGGAATTATCCTGATATTGTAATGGAACCGGGAATGGTATTCGCTATTGAGCCGATGGTTAACGAAGGGACATATAGGGTGAAGTTAAAAAAGGATGGTTGGACTGTTGTTACGAAAGATGGTAAGCTTTCTGCTCACTTTGAACATGATGTTGCAGTAACCGAAAACGGACATATTATTCTATCTAAAATTTAAGAGGTATTGATGGCAAAGGAGAAAGGAATTCAAGTTGAAGGGAAGGTTATAGAAGCGCTGCCCAATGCTTACTTTAAAGTTGAGCTTGATAATGGTCATCAGGTTCTTGCTCATGCTTCAGGGAAGATGAGGGTTCACTTTATAAGAATTCTGCCCGGAGATAGAGTTGTCGTTGAGTTGAGTCCCTATGATTTAACGAGAGGAAGGATAATTTTCAGGAAATAAAATCTTTTTATAGGAGAGGAAAGATGAAGGTAAGGCCTTCTGTGAAGAAAATTTGCCCAAAGTGTAAGATTGTTAAGAGAAAAGGCGTTGTAAGGGTAATATGTGAAAATCCAAAACATAAACAGAGACAAGGTAAATAGGAGGTAAAAGTGGCAAGGATAGCTGGAGTAGACATACCTGACAATAAGAAAGTTCCCTACTCGCTTGCTTACATATACGGAATAGGCATTAAATCCGGTTTTAAGATATGTCAGGAAGCAGGAGTCGATCCTGAAAAGAGGGTTAAGGATTTAACAGAGAGTGAAATTGCAAAGATAAGGAAAATAATTGAAACCCAGTACAAAGTTGAAGGTGACCTGAGGAAAGAAGTTGCTATGAACATAAAAAGGCTTATGGAAATAGGCTGTTATAGAGGAATAAGACATAGACTTGGTCTTCCTGTCAGGGGACAGAGAACAAGAACAAATGCAAGGACAAGAAAGGGTCCGAAAAGAACAGTTGCTGGTAAAAAGAAGGCTACTAAGAAGTAAGGAGGTTTTTAATGGCAAGACCCAGGAGAAGAGGTGGTTCAAGGAAAAAAGCAAAAAGAACAGTTCCTTTTGCTATAGCCCATATCCAAACAACGTTTAACAACACCATTGTTACCTTTACGGATAAAGAGGGGAACGTTTTAACGTGGGCAAGCGGTGGAACTGTGGGTTTTAAGGGAACGAGGAAAAGTACACCGTATGCTGCCCAGCTTGCAGCGGATAAGGCTGCAAAAAAGGCCATGTCCGAGTATGGAGTAAAGGACGTTGAGATAAGGATAAAGGGTAATGGTGGAGGAAGAGAGACAGCAATAAAGGCGATAGCAGCTACGGGTTTAAATGTTAAGGCGATTAGAGATGTAACCCCAATTCCTCACGATGGTTGCAGACCGCCAAAGAAAAGAAGAGTTTAATGGAGGTTATATATGGGAAGATACACAGGAGCTAAGTGGCGTATTGCTCGCCGTTTGGGTGTAAATATATACGTTGGGGAAGAGAAAACTCAACAAAAGGGAAAGAACATACTTGAAAAGAGACCATATCCTCCAGGGCAGCATGGTAGAAGCAGGAGGAAGATTTCCTACTATGGTCGTCAGCTTATGGAGAAGCAGAAGGTTAAGTATTACTACGGTTTAAGAGAAGCTCAGTTTAAGAAGTTTTATGAAAAGGCCGAAAGGATGAAAGGGAAAACAGGTGAGAACCTGTTAAAGTTATTGGAGAGCAGGCTTGATAATGTTGTTTACAGGCTTGGATTTGGAAAATCCCATAGACATGCAAGACAGCTTGTTGTTCACGGGCATATTCTTGTTAATGGAAGAAAAGTGGATAGACCTTCCTACTTAGTGAAGCCGGGGGATGTTATTGAGGTTAAGGAGAAGAGCAGGTCAATTCCAGATATTATTCAGGGTATGGAGTTAGCAAGGAGCAGAGGTCAAGTTTCATGGCTTGAACTTGATCCTGAGAACTTTAAAGGCATAGTAAAGGGTGAGCCAACAAGAGAGGAGATTGAGATTCCAATTTCCGAAAACTTAATAGTTGAGCTTTACTCTAAGTAATAGCTTAATTGGAGGAAAGTAATGGTAAAGTTTATTACTCCTGAGAGGTTTGTTTGGGAAGAGCATACTAAAGATTATGGAAGGTTTGTTGTTGAGCCTCTTGAAAAGGGTTATGGTATAACTCTCGGGAACGCTTTAAGAAGAGTTCTCCTTTCCTCGATTGAAGGAGCTGCACCTACAGCTGTTAAGTTTGAAGGAGCCTGGCATGAATTCACCACGCTTCCTGGAGTTGTAGAGGACCTCACGGAGATTGTTTTAAACATAAAGGAGCTTAGATTTGCTCTTCACGGAGATGGCCCTGTTTTTATAGACTTGAAGAAAAAGGGACCAGGAAAGGTTTTAGCTTCCGATTTTGAAGTTCCTTCTCAAGTGGAAATCCTGACACCTGATAAAGTTATCGCAACTCTTGATAGTGAAAGTTCAGAAATTGAGCTTTCTGTAAGGATTGATAAGGACAAGGGTTTCCTCCTTTCTGAAGATACTCAGGAGATTTTTGACATTTCAACATTAGGTTGGATACCGCTTGATGCAGATTTTTCTCCGATAAAAAAGGTTGCTTTTAGAGTGGAAAATACCCGTGTTGGAAGGAGGACTGATTACAACAGGCTTATAATGGATGTTTGGACGGACAGCAGCATTACTCCGAAGGATGCAGTTGTAAAAGCTGCAAATATTCTTATAGATCACTTTACTCTTTTAAGAGATAGGCTTGTGGAAGCTATAGTAACAGCGGTTTCAAAGGAAGAGGTTGAGATTGAGGAAAGGCCTGAAGTCCTTTCTAAGACTCTTGAGGAGATTGGTTTGAAGGGAAGAGCTTTAAAGGCTTTAAAAGAAGCTGGTGTTGAAACTGTTGGAGATTTAATTTCAATGCCGAAGTCAGAGGTAGCAAAGCTTAAGGGTCTCGGTAAGAAGTCACTTGCGGACATTGAATCTTTGCTGTCGTCCTTAGGACTTGAGCTTGGAGGTAAGAAGTAATGAGACATAGAGTAAAAGGAAGGAAATTAGGGAGAGATTCTGAACATAGGATGTTGATGTTGAGAAACCTTGTTACTGACTTGATGGAGCATGGGAAGGTGATAACAACCAAGGGAAGGGCAAAGGAGTTGAGAAGGCTTGCTGAGAAGGTTATAACCAAGGCAAAGAACCCTGATAAGGTTAAAGCAATAAGGGAAGTAAATGCCATTCTTACGAAAAAGAGCGTTTCCTATAAGTTGGTAAATGAAATTGCTCCAAGGTATGCAAATAGAAATGGTGGATATACAAGGTGTTTAAACTACGATTTTAGGAAGGGAGACGCTGCTCCTACTGCTGTTGTAATGCTTGTTGAAGAGTCTGAAAAGTAATTTGGTCCCTCTGCGGGACCTTCTAAATCCTTACAGGAATTTCAAGCTCTATCTTTTCACTTGCTCCTGTGGTAACGTCAATCTTGATGCCATTGGTATCAACAAATGGAAAATCTTCAAGGGCATTCAGGATAGCAGCCTTTATTTCCTCAATTGCATTTGGTGGAAGCCCTGCTCTGTCGTACTTCAGAATTAGCTGGAGCCTCTTTTTAGCTATTTCCTTGCTTTTCTTTTTACCAAAGGGCCAAATTCCCATTTCTATCACCCTCTCCCAATGAATTTTTTGAACTTTCCGAGAATTCCGGTTCTCTCTTCCAAGTCAATAAAGGGAACTTCTTTTCCTATAAGTCTATCTGCTATGTTTCTTAAAGCTCTTCCTGACAGGGATCTTTCATCTAAAACTGCAGGTTCTCCTCTGTTTATGTATGCAACCATGTTTTTGTCCTCAGGTACAATTCCAGCAAGTTCAAGTCCAAGTATTTGCACAACATCTTCAATGTCCAACATATCTCCTCTTTTAATTCTTTCAATGTCAACCCGATTTATAATGAGTTTCGGTTCAGGTTTTCCCATGGCTTCACATATTCCGGTAACTCTATCAGCATCCCTTATTGATGCCATTTCCGGATTTGCAATGACAAGTACAGAGTCAGCAGGAGTTACAGCAGTTTTGAATCCCTCTTCAATGCCGGCAGGTGAATCTATGAAGATGAAGTCATAGTTTTCTCTTAATTTTTCAACGATTTCTACTAACTGTTCGGGTTTTACTGCGCTTTTATCTTTCGTTTGAGCAGCAGGAAGGAGGAAGAGATTTTTTGTTCTTTTATCTTTTATAAGAGCTTTTTCTGGCGGGCATACCCTTTCCACTACATGTACGATATCGTAAACGATCCTGTTTTCAAGACCAAGGACGAGGTCAAGGTTCCTTAAACCGATATCGGCATCTATTGCCACAACTTTGTATCCCTGCATTGCAAGAGCCGTTGCAACATTTGCCGTTATTGTGCTTTTCCCAACACCACCCTTTCCAGATGTTACGCAGAATACCTTTTCTGTCATTCCTTTCTCCCTTTCTTAATGTTTATTTTTCCGTGTTTGTATACTGCTTTAAAATTAAAGAATTTTTCATCCTTTTCAAATGGATAGCTTACTCCACAAATCTCAATCTTTGGTGTTTGAGCAAACATTGCTCTTATTTCCCCGGTTTCTCTTCCAATTCCTGCTTTGGCAATGCCCCTCAAGGAC
>CAZJFY010000003.1:0-27847 GCA_964545225.1 uncultured bacterium
ACGTTTAACATGGTTAAAATTTGATAAATCTAATCCCCTAAACTTTTTCCGCTTCTGGTTTCCTCCAAAAATTATGGCAGCCACATTGTGAGACCTGAGCATAACGCTACCAGAACCGCCTCTTGCAGCCCAATCCTCACTTCCTTCAATTCTACGATTACCCCTTAAAGCCTGAGAAAATATGGCTCCAAAATTCGTGTGCATCGATGCTGGTCCAACACAGGCTATCCTAAACTCACAATTTTTAAAGAAATCTTTATAATTATCTATTAAAAATTGGGTAAAAGCATAAACTCCTTCTTCTTTTTTATAACTTTTCCAAATCTCTTTTAGTTTTTGTTCCTCAATATAATGAATACCTACTGATAAATTTTTTCCTTCGCCTTTAATGAAAATTATCGACGGGAGTTTCGCTTTACCAACAATTGAAACGAAATCAATTCCTGTTTTAAGGAAAACGTATGCAGCTCCTCCCATGGTAGATGGGAATAGTGTGCCATAAAGAGGAGAGCGAAAAACGAACGTTAACCTATGCGAACCAGGAAGAATCGATCCTGCAAAAGGTCCTTTGCCAAAAACTAAAACGTTTCTTGGATTATAAGCTTGATAGAGATAAGTTTTATAAATTTCAGAATGTAAAAACAAAGCATAATCTACAACCCCGAAAATCCCTTCCCTTTCAAAATTTCTAATTTCTGCTCTGTTTTCATCAAGATCGATGTTTAAAGTCATAAATCTCATGATTGACCTAACCTACACGTTGAACCTGAAGTATACTATATCCCCATCTTGAATTACGTAATCCTTACCCTCAAGTCTCATCAGCCCTTTTTCTTTACAAGCCTGAAGAGATCCGAGCTTCACCAAATCCTCATACTTCGTTACTTCAGCCCTTATAAAACCCCTTTCAATATCGGAATGGATTTTCCCTGCAGCTTCAGGCGCTTTTGTTCCTCTTTTAACAGTCCATGCCCTTGCTTCTGGCTCACCGGCTGTGAAGAAAGTAACAAGGTTAAGGAGTTTATACCCTTCCCTAATAACTGTATTCAATCCAGGCTCTTCCATACCCAACTCTTTAAGAAATTCTTCCTTTTCATCATCATTAAACTCTGCAAGTTCTGATTCAACCTTTGCACATACCTTTACAACTGGAGAACCTTCCTTATCAGCAATTTCCTTCAACTTCAGGACATATTCATTATCACGTTTCAGTGAATTCTCATCAACATTGGCAATATACATTACTGGTTTGGCAGTCAAAAGTTGAAGCTCCTTTATAACTTCAACGGTTCTGTTATCCAGATCAGACATGTGAGAGTATATCCTTTCACCCCTCTCCAGGATAGACTTTAACCTTTCAAGGGATTCAACATCCCTTTTAGAATTCTTATCACCCGATTTGGCAAGCTTTAAAACCTTTTGCAACCTTCTTTCAATGGACTCAAGGTCTTTGAAAATAAGCTCTAAGTTTATCGTTTCAACATCCCTTACAGGATCAACAGACCCATCAACGTGAACAACGTTCTGCTCATCGAAACACCTAACAACATGCGCAATTGCATCAACCCCTCTTATATTAGCAAGAAACTGATTGCCAAGGCCTTCCCCTTTACTTGCACCCTTGACAAGTCCGGCTATGTCAACGAACTCAATCGTTGTTGGAACAACCTTCCTTGGTTTTACAATCTCTGCTATCTTCTCAAGCCTTTCATCAGGAACTTCAACAATCCCGACGTTCGGCTCAATGGTACAAAATGGATAGTTTGCAGCATCAGCTTTCGCCGAGCTTGTAAGTGCATTAAAGAGCGTGGACTTACCGACGTTTGGAAGCCCAACAATACCACAGTTAAAGCCCATGAATTCCTCCTATTTACAAAAATCAAGCGATGTATAATTTAAATAGGTTAGATTTTAATGCAAATAAAGGAGGAAAGTTGATAAAGGTTACTCTTGAATTGGCTCCTGAAGAGTTTTACACAATTGTAGGACACCACGAGGAGAACTTAAAGAGACTTTCAAAACTCTTAGGAGTAAAGCTTGGATCAAGAGGCAATGAAATACTGATAGCAGGGAACCATGATAAAGAAGAGAAAGCAAGGAAGTTCTTTAAGGAACTTGAATCCCTTATAAAGTCTGGCCATAGGTTGACAAACGAAGACATAAACATTTACATGACTCAATTGAAAGGGGGAGGGAAAATATTGGAAAGTGCAGTTCCCATTATTACTACATATTCAGGAAAGAAGATAGTCGCAAAAACGCCTACCCAAAAGGAATACGTAAAAGCCATCAAAGAAAATGACATCGTGTTCGGAGTTGGACCGGCAGGAACAGGAAAAACTTACATAGCAGTAGCCCTGGCAGTCTCCGCTTTTAAAAAGGGAAAAGTAAATAAGCTTGTTCTAACAAGACCTGCAGTTGAAGCTGGAGAAAAGCTCGGATTTCTTCCGGGAACGCTTCAAGAAAAAATAGACCCATACCTTAAGCCCCTTTACGATGCCCTATTTGAAATGATAGAACCCGACAAAGTTAACGCTTTGCTTGAGAGAAACATAATAGAGATAGCTCCTCTTGCTTACATGAGAGGAAGAACCCTTAACGATTCCTTTATAATTCTCGATGAAGCTCAAAATACTACAAGAG
This sequence comes from uncultured bacterium, assembly GCA_964545225.1. Lineage (GTDB taxonomy): Bacteria > Aquificota > Aquificia > Desulfurobacteriales > Desulfurobacteriaceae > CAZJFY01. The sequence goes on from CAZJFY010000003.1 coordinate 2,644, forward strand.
AGCAAATGAAAATGTTTTTAACAAGGCTTGGATTTAACTCGAAGGCTGTAATAACTGGGGATATTACTCAGATAGATCTTCCAAGCAAAAAAGAATCTGGACTTGTTGAAGCCATAAAAATACTTAAAGGAATAGAGGGAATCAAGACTGTAACCTTTAAAAGAGAAGACGTTGTAAGACACAGACTTGTTCAGGAGATAATAAAAGCTTATGAAGAACACGAAGCTTCAAAACAGATCTAATATCCACCTTTACGCAGTAGCAGCTATATGCATAGTTTTAATAACATTCACCCTTTTCCCGATAAACTTTTTCAGTGTTCCTCAGCTCAAAGTGGGCCAGAAGAGTGAGTTTAACATAAGATCCCCTTACAGCCTTAAGGTCAAGGATACACTTGCAACTAAAATAAAAAGAGAGAAAGCAACAGAATCTGTAAAACCTATATTCAAACTTGACCCTTCAGTAACCGACCAAATTAGCCTTGAAATTAATGAAATATCGGATAAGCTTAGGGCTAACGGCATAAAAGCTGAGTTCCTCCTGAAACTGATTGCAAGGTACTATAGAAATGGAGTTATACCAGATAAGATCTCAAATGTATCAAAACAGGTTAACTTCATAAACCCTTTAACAAAAACTAAAAGTGAAAGAAATATTTCAAGCTTTTACAAGCTTTCTGAACTGAAAACGAAACTTCACGATGAACTAACATCACTACTTGGAAAGACAAAAGGAGAAACAGCATTTAAGTTAATATTGCCATATCTAAGACCAAACGTTTTTTATGACGTTGATGAAACTGAATACCTCAAGAAAGAAATCTACAAATCTGTAAAACCTGTACTTTATCAGGTAAGGAAAGGCGAAGTAATTGTTAAAAAAGGAGAAAAAGTTTCAAGGAAACAGGCCGAGATACTCAAGGCGATAAAGGATTATCAAGAAAGTAAGCAGAAACCTTCAAAGTACATCTCTACCATGTTAATTATACTGGCAACTTTTATAGTCGTTTATAAACTTTACAGGCTAATAAGCCCAACAGCTTCCTCAAATATAAACAATATAGTATTCTCATTTACTGTCATCACTTTGGATGTGTTCATGATAAAGCTATTCAGCTACCTTGCTAAGTTAACTCTCGAATCCATAAACGCACCAGTCAATACAGATACAATTTACATTCCCATAGTAACTTCAACGATCTTTGCATCAATGTTTATAACGAAAAAAGTGGCTACAATACATACAATTCCGGTCTCTGTGATTCCCTCCCTGACAATGGCAAGACCTGAGCTCTTCTTCATCCCTGTACTGCTTGGTTCTGTTTTCTCATGTTTTGATTCAAGAAAGTATAAATCAAGAAATGTAATATATAAAAGCGCACTCTATGCAGGAGCAGGGATAGCAGTCATGCAGACTATTGTCCTGTTGAACATTTACGGTTTCAGACCATCTTCTGAATTTATACTAATACCTCTTTCAATTTTTGGTTCTCTCATATCTGGAATAGCTGTAAACGGACTTCTTCCCGTTTTCGGTAACGTTTTTGGTTTTACAACAGACATTGTTTATATGGAGCTTATCAACTTAAACCATCCCCTGTTAAGAAAGCTTATACTAAAAGCTCCCGGAACGTATAATCACTCAGTCATGGTAAGCACACTTGCTGAGGCTGCTGCTGAAGCAATAGGAGCAAACTCACTGCTCGCAAAGGCAGGAGGGCTCTACCACGACATTGGAAAAATAAAGAATCCTCAAGCTTTTGTTGAAAACCAAACAGGCATAAACATACATGAAAAGTTACCCCCTGAAAAAAGCGCTTCCATCCTAAAATCTCACATCGATTACGGAGAGGAATTGGCAAAGAAGTATAAACTACCTAAACCAATTATTGACATCATTAAACAACATCACGGAACAAAAGTAATGGAATACTTCTACAATAAAGCTTCTGAGATGGGCAAAAAGGTTGATGAAAAAACATTCAGATATCCGGGACCAAAACCCCAGTTTAAGGAAGCTGGTATTGTGATGTTAGCCGATACAGTGGAAGCTGCTGTTCGCTCAATGAAAGATAAAAATATAAGAATTCCTGAATTCGTTCATAAACTTATAATGAAAGATATAGAAGATGGACAGCTCAATCAAAGTGGCCTGAGCTTAAGGGAAATAAATACAATAGAAAAAGTCTTCAACAAAGTTCTATCAGGAATATACCATGAAAGAATTGAGTATCCAGAGAGTGATAAAAAGAGTAGTTAAAGGCATCAAATATGCCCTTGAAGGATTTCAGTTTGCTCTTAAAGAAGATGAACATTTCAGAATAAATTTAACATTAAGTTTAACAGGTGTTTTCCTCTCTTTAATCCTGCTATCCGGATGTGAGAGAATTTTGGTTGCTCTTATAAACTACTTAGTCCTTGTCCTTGAATCCGTAAACACTGCTATTGAAAGAGCTGTTGATACAGCAACAAGTGAGTTTCATCCATTAGCCAAAGCCTCCAAAGACCTTGCAGCAACAGCTGTTCTCTTAATTGGGGTTTTCGCTCTTTTAATAGACCTTATATACCTATTACCTAAAATCGCGGAGATCTTATGCTTGAAGAAATAGGTAAGGTTTTCATATACATTGGCATTTTCTTCCTGTTCTTTGGCTTCATTATCTTAATTGCATCTAAACTTGGAAACGTTTTCCACTTAGGGAAGCTACCAGGTGATATACTTATAAGGAAAGATAACTTCACGTTTTACTTTCCTTTAACAACAAGTATACTTATCAGCATTATCCTTAGCTTGATAATGTTTATAATCTTAAACGTGGTGAAAAGATGAAGAAAATCCTTTTTACAGTATTGACCATGCTCACCCTATCAGCAAGCTCATTTTCAGCTCCAATAGTTGAATCAATTGAGTTAAAAGGACTTAAAAGAGTAAAGGAGGAACTTGTCTATAAAGAACTCCTGCTAAAAGTAGGCGACGAATTTGACGATGTAAAACTTAAAAAATCGATAAGAAACCTGATGAATACTCACCTTTTCTATAAGATAAAGCCGGAGATTGAGAAACACGACGATAAAGTAAAGCTTAAATTAAATTTCAAAGAAAGATATAGCCTTATTCCACTTCCGAAAATCAGGCTTAAAAGCAATGGCTCAGTAAGAGCAGGAATAGAAGTAAGAGACTATAACTTCAGAGGGAGAGGAGATAGGGCTTCAATCCTCTTTACAAAGTGGTTTGGGAAGGATAGGGATAACGGTGAAAGAGTATCTGCAAGCCTTCTACTGTATAAATTCTGGAAAAACCGGTACAACCTTCTAATTGGAGCAGACTACGAAAAGACCTATGATAATGAACTTTATCAGGATAAAGTGCTTGAATCTGTTTACGACTTTGAGAATTACAGGGCAAATTTCGGAGTACAAAAATACCTTGATCCTTACAAGGTTAAATCAATTTACGTTGGACTTGCACCTGAGCTTTCAAGCTTCGACGTTAAAAAAGGAAAGGAAATTAAGGATAAGTTTCAGAATTACCTTGTTACAAGCTTCAATTACGACCTAACTACTGACAGAGTTTACTACATAACAGGATACAGATGGGGAACCGGAATAAAATATGCTGAACCGATCTTTTCAGATACCTCAACCGGAACGTTAACGGCATACTTCAAAAACTACAGCCACTTTAAGAGAGAGGATAACTTAGTAATTTCCATCAGCGGAGGAACGAAGTTTGGATATTCAGGAAAGGAATTTACTGTCTCTGCCGGCATCCCTGGCTACAGCAATGAGAGGCAGACTGGAAAGAGATATGTTTACACATCAGCAAAGTACAGAACAAACATCATAAATAAATGGTTATACGTAGCTCCTTCAATAATTATCGGAGACGGATTTGATAACCTTCCTGATGATCTACTTGTTAGCTTTGGTTTTGAAATTGAAAGCTTTTGGGCAAAGCTTTCAGATGGTATTATTAAGCTTAAAGTTTACAGAGGAACTGGACGAACTTCGGAAACGAAAACCCTTTTTAAGGTTAGCTTTAGGTGGTAAAGCATGAAGGTTTCAATAGTTCAGTTTAAACCAAAACTCGGTAACGTTAACTACAACATAAAGAAGACAGAAGAGTTTGTCAGGGAGTGCATAAAACAAAAGTCAGAAATATGCCTATTCCCTGAGTTATCTTTAACAGGATATAACCTTCAAGACCTTACTTTTGAAACCTCTCTCAATCCTAAAGATGAGAGGTTATCATCTCTTCTTGAGATGAGTAAGGAAATCGGCATAATTGTTGGTTTAATAGAAGAAACCGAAGAGCACCTGTTCTTCAACTCTGCATTCTACCTTAAAGATGGAAAAGTTGTGCATATCCACAGGAAACTTTTCCTTCCAACGTACGGGATGTTTGATGAAGGAAGGTTTGTTGGAAAGGGAGAGAGAGTTGAAGTTTTCAAAACCCCTTATGGAAAAGCATCAATTCTAATTTGCGAAGATCTCTGGCATTTTTCATCTGTTTACCTGTCGTTCATACAGGGAGCAAAGTTCATATTTGCACAGTCTGCAAGTCCTGGAAGGGGTTATAGAGAAAAGGGGATGTTTGGGAATTCTGAAGTGTGGAAAAACATGGGAGAATTCTACTCAAGATTAACGGGCTCTTACTTTATATTTGCAAATAGGGTTGGAACAGAGGATGGTTTTGTATTTTCCGGAAATTCTTTCATATCAAATCCTTATGGAGAGATTATAGCTGAAGCTTCCCCTTTTTCTGAAGAAATAATAACCGTCAAACTTGAACCATCCTTAATAAGAAGTGCAAGGATTAACCTTCCAATGTTAAGGGATGAAAGACCTTACCTTGTAAAAAGGGAAATAGAAAGGATAATGAAAAATGAATGAAAGGATAATTGAAAGATTAAAGATTAAGGACAAACAGTTTATAGTTGAAGTCCTTGTGAACTTTATAGCTGAAGAGCTCCACAAGGCAGGATTTAACAAGGCTGTAATAGGACTTTCTGGAGGAGTTGACTCATCATTTACGGCTTTCCTTGCACAGAAAGCACTTGGAAAAGAAAACGTCATCGGCATATCCATGCCATACAGAACAACTTCAGAATCATCCAAAGAAGATGCAAGGCTCGTTGGGAAAATCCTCGGAATAGAGTTCCATGAAATAGACATCACGAAACAAATAGACCTTTACTTCAAACTATTCCCTGATGCTGATAAGGTAAGGAAGGGAAATAAGATGGCAAGGGAAAGGATGAGCATTCTCTACGATTTTGCCCATGCAAACAACGCCCTGGTAATAGGAACAAGCAACAAAAGCGAATCCCTCATAGGCTATTGTACAAGGTGGGGAGACGGAGCTCATGACATTGACCCATTGGGAGACTTATATAAAACGCAAATATGGGATTTGGCTGAGTACATTGGAGTACCTGAAAAAATAGTGAAGAAAAAACCAAGCGCTGATCTCTGGCCTGGGCAAACTGATGAAGGTGAAATAGGAATGACATATCACATTCTTGACCAGATACTTTTCTGCTATGTAGACCTCAGACTTGAAAGGGATGACATCATCAAGTTAGGATATCCAGAAAATCTCGTTGATACAACAATTGAGAAGATAAGGAAATCTCAGTTTAAACGAAGAATGAGCATTATCTGTAAAATCAGCCAGAGAACTGTTGACAAGGACTTCCTATACTTGAGAGATTGGGGGCTCTAATGCTTGTTGATTTCAAAGAACTTGGAGAATTCGGTATAAAAAAGATTTTAGAAAAAGGAGCAGACTACGCGGATCTTTTCTTTGAAAGGAAATCCCTGTTTTCAGCAAAGTGTGAAGAAAATAAAATAGAGAACATATCGTCCGGTGTTGAAATAGGCGTTGGCATAAGAATAATAAGAAATGGAAAGACATTCTATGGATTCACGAATAAGTTAGACAAAACAACCATTAGCGAAATCATAGATACAATAAACTCTCAGCCTGAAAGTTCAAAGATGCCCTTAGACTTCAGAGAGCTTAAGCCAAAATATCAAGACTTGACAGAAGGTGATTCCGACCTTTCAATTCCTGTTGAAAGTAAAATAGAAATCCTAAAGGCTGCAAATGAAAAAGCAAGGGGATTTGGAGATAGGGTAAAACAGGTTACTGTTGTTCTAAAAGATTCTCTTCAGGAAGTAACTATTGTAAATTCCCTCGGAGAAATTGTTGAGGATGTTCGACCGAGAGTTGTCTTTTACGTTTTAGTTGTCGCATCAGATGGGGTAACCCTTCAAACAGGTTATGAACCCATCGGCCATTTAGGAGACTACTCAACGCTTGATTCCACCCTTGCGGAAAACATCGCATCAAAAGCAGCTGAAAGAGCATTGAAAATGCTAAAAGCAAAACCGGCACCAGCAGGAATGTTCACAGTTGTAATATCTTCAAGTGCAGGCGGAACAATGATTCATGAAGCGGTTGGCCATGGACTTGAAGCAGACTTGGTTAATCAGGGTCTTTCGGTCTATGCGAACAAAGTCGGAGAGAAAGTTGCAAGTGAACTTGTAACTGTAATAGACGATGGAACTTTAAAGGGAAAATACGGAACAACTGCTTACGACGATGAAGGTATACCCACGCAGAAAACAGTTCTCATTGAGAATGGATACCTAAAAGGGTTCATGTATGATAGGTACTGGGCAATGAAAAGCGGGAATCTCTCAACAGGAAACGGGAGAAGACAATCGTATATGTACGCTCCAATCCCGAGAATGAGGAACACTTTCATAAAGCCCGGAGATGCAGATCCTGAATCGATAATAAGGGATACGAAGTCCGGAATCCTTGTTGTCAAAATGGGAGGTGGACAGGTTAACACGGTAAACGGGGACTTCATATTTGAGGTAAATGAAGGATACATGATTGAAGATGGGAAGGTAACCGAACCTATTAGAGGCGCATCCCTGATTGGGAATGGCCCAAAAATCCTGAAGGAGATTGATGCTGTAGGGAACGACCTTGGATTTACAATAGGAACATGCGGCAAAGATGGTCAAGGAGTTCCTGTCTCAGATGCACTTCCAACATTGAGGATAAAATCAATAACGGTAGGTGGGACTAAGTAATTCTCCTCCTGAAAAAACTACAGACAAAAGGACCCACTACATTCTGAACTACACTGTAAGTTATTGCAGGAAGGGCTGCAATTGACCCCCATTGAGAAAGGGCAAGAACAGTTGCAAGTCCTGAATTCTGCATAGCCGTCTCAATTGAAACCGTAACGCTCTCTTTTTCACCAAGACCGAGGATTTTTGAAAACACGTAACCTGCAACGTAACCACAAAGGAGGTGGAAGAAAGATGCAATGATCATCAAAACTACAGAGATAATACTCATAGAAAGTATCCTGTTGTGACCTGAAGCAACAACAAAACCAACAATCAAAACAACACAAACGGTTGAATAAATTGGAAGAACAGACTTCACCCTATCAATCCTTTCCTTTAAAACAAAGTTCAACGAAATCCCAATTAGAATCGGTAAAAGCGTCACTTTAACCATATCACTGAAAAGCTTCAAAAAATCAACCCTCACAATCTTCCCGGCAAGCACTTTAGTGAAGATGGGAGTCAGAATTGGGGAAATAAACGTATTTACAGCTGATAAGGATATTGAAAGGGCAACGTTTGCCTGAGCTATAAAGTTATAAACGTTTGACACCACACCGGTTGGACAGGAACCTGTTAGTACCTGACCAGCAACAAAGTCCTTAGAAAAACCTTCCATGAAAAGTAAACCAAACACAAATCCAAAGAGAGGCATGAAGGAATACTGAGAAAGTATTCCCACAATCACTGACTTGGGTTCACTAACGATAAACTTAAAATCAGAAGCTTTAAGAGTTAATCCCATTGCAAGTATAACTGAACCAAGCAACGGCTTTATGAGCGGCTTTAAAGGAAGGAAAATTTCAGGATTTAAAAGTGCAACTGGAATTACAAGTAAAGTCCAAAACCAGAGAAGATTGGAAAACCTATTCATCACCCCTCAACTCTAATAACATATCCTCCTCTTCTATCATCGCCAGCACCATCAAAATCCTTTGAAACTGCTTGAACTCCTCCAAAGAAAAGGCTCTTTTTAGAGAAAACAACAGTATTATAGAACTTGTCAACCAACTTTATTAGTTCCTCATCATAACCCGGCTCAACATAGACAGTACCATTCTCATAGTGAATCCTCGGAGCCTTAACTGAATCGGAAATGCCCATCTTAAAAATTAAACTGTTTAATATAACTTGAACTATTGCGCTTCTTATTCTGTTGCTTCCGGCACTTCCAAGACAGAGAACAGGCTCTCCATCCTTCAAAACAACTGTGGGAGACATCATTGATGGAAGCCTTACGCCTTTTGGCCAAGAGAAGAAACCTCTTGGATTTAAGTCCTCTTCCCCAAGCATGTTATTTAACATCACCCCGGTTTCAGGAACTATCCATCCAGAACCCTCACCATTTGTCGTTGTAACAGAGACAACGTTACCCTCAGCATCCATGACGCTTACATGGGTTGTACTCCCCCACATATCAATCCTGTTCTTTAAAACTTCCTTAAACCTTCTTATAAGAGCCTCATCATCAATTAGTGAAATTAGAACTTCATCATGAGGATCAGCATCAACAGCCTCCCTTCTAAAAAGGGACGTAACATTTAAGGATTCCACTAAAGACCTGACATGATTGAGGCTTCCCCATGAACCAATGTTCTGATCTTCAAGTAACTTAAGGGTAAATGCTATGAGTATTCCTCCAACCGATGGAGGAGGGTTTGTCAGAACTTCAAAATCCCTAAACTTGAACCTTAAAGGCTTTCTCTTTATTACCGTATAAGCCGAAAGGTCTTCAAGTGTTATAAGCCCACCGTTTTCCTGACACATCTTTGAGATTTTCTCAGCAACCTCTCCCCTATAAAAAAGATCTTCACCACAGGAAGAAAGCTGTTTCAAGAAGTTTGCATAGTCAGCATTAACAAGAACACCTGAACTTAAGAGTTCTCCTCCCTTTGCAAAAATTCTTCTTGACCCTTCAGTTGCTGTAAAAATTGGCTTGAGAAGATGTACAAAGGAGAGCTGAAGATCTGATAGTTTAACTCCCTTTTCAGCATAACTGATAGCAGGGGAAAGAACCTCCGAAAGTGGCAAATTTCCCTTTTCCTCATGAACCTTTAAAAGACCAGCAACCGTTCCGGGAACGGCAACCGAACTGCAACCTATGTGAAATTCCTGAACCGCATCTCCAAAATCAACGTAGATGGGATAAAAATTTTTCTCCTTACATTTTCCTGACGGAACATTCACAAAGAAATCATAGAGAACAGCTTCTCCACTGCTATCAAAGGAGAGAAGGAAACCGCCGCCTCCACAGCTTGTAAGAGCAGGTTCAGTAACTGCTGCCGAAAAAACTGCAGCCACTGCTGCATCAAAAGCATTTCCCCCTCTTTCAAGCAATAAAGCACCTGCAAGAGCAGTGTTCTTATCACCAGCAGCAATAATCCCTTTCATAACTTCAACTCTCCAATTTCAGCAATATCTCTTAAACTCTTTCCTTTATTGAACATGTCTATCATAAAACCAGAAACAGGTTTTCCAAAGATAAAATTCTCTACTATTTTTGATGAAGTTCCAAGTTCCTGAAATATTCCCCTTTCTTCCATTGACCTTACAAGATCAATTCCTGCTTTCTGTATCTCTTTAGTTTCCATGCCAGCAATAAACCTTCCCCTGAAAGAGTGCCTCGTTGCATTCCACTTATTCTGTTTTAAAACTTCAAGAAACTGCCTTTCAAAACCTGAAACCTCAGAGAACATGCAAAGTGCCTGAAATAGAATGGCTAATGCCTCTATTCTCTCCATCTGAGGAATGGAATCGCAAACCCTCAACTCCAGCGTTCCAAAATCCGGCCTTAGCCTAACATCCCACCAAACATCCTTTAAGCTCTCTATCGTTTTCGATTCCTTTAAGATATCTATGAGTTCAACAAACTGTTCATAAGAGTGTAAGTATTCAGGTATACCCGCTCTGGGAAGCATCTCAAAAATCTTTGTCCTAAAAGAGTGAAGACCTGTAAACCTTCCAGCAAAAAATGGAGATGAGGTTGAAATAGCAAGGAACAGGGGAAGGTAATTAATTGTCAGATTATAAGCTTTAATTGCAAGGTTCTCATCAGGAATACCAACGTGAATATGAAGACCGTAGATCAGGAAATTCTTAAGAATAACCTGAAATTCCTTTAAAAGCCTTTCATACCTTTCATTTTGCGTCACAGTTACACTGAAAGGATCAGCAAAAGGATGCGTTCCAAGAGCAATAACTTTAAAACCGTTCCTGTCACCTATTCTCTTTATTTCCCTTAAAATATGTCTAACACTCCCTACAGCCTCAGATGGACTGGCATAAGGAGAAGTGACAACTTCAACCATGGATTTAAAGAATTCTGGATGAACTCTTCTCCTGAAGTCCTCGCTTAATTCATCAAATACTATATCGGACTTCTCAGTCAACTCAAAAGTTTCACTATCAACAAGCTGAACCTCAAGCTCAATTCCTACTGTAAAGGGTTTAGATGGTTTGAACTTCATATCTTTAAAATATCCTCAAGTATATCCTCTTCAGTCTCGTGTGGTAACTGCTTTGAGATTACAGAAGAAACCAAAGAGGTTAATACTATTATTGCTAAAAGAGATACGTAGGTTTCCTCATCAATAAGCCCTGACCTTAATCCAAAAATTGATGCCACAATACCAAAGGTTAACCTCATGTTAAAGAAAAGACCTGCAAGCTTGTAAACCAAGGACCTGAAGAGATTTGCCGTTGCATAAACTGTACCAACATACTTTGTAATAAAGGCAACCGAGCCAAGAATTAAAACGAGAAACACAACTCTAAAGGAAATGAGAGAGAAATTAACAGAATATCCGGCACTGAAAAAGAAAAAGGGAGCAAGGAAACCAAAGATTAAAGCCCTGATTTTCTTTTCTGTCAGGTTATCCTTCCTGAAAAACTCTGCAAAGAAAATTCCCGTGGCAAATGCAAGAACAGCTTCGTTTATGTGAACGGTATCCGATAAGAAACCAAGAGTTATGAGCAATACGATGATAAAGCGCGTTTTAAACTCAATTTGATTTCCCGCATACCTTTCAAAAAGCTTTTCTCCATACTTGGGAAGCTTAAAGAGCAGGAGAAGAAGGGCAATGGAAAAAACTATGTTGTAAGGGTTTATACCTTCAAATAGAAAACTCATCGTCAACATGCTTGATATATCAACAACCATTGCCGATGCAAGAAGTATCTGTCCTGTGGGTTGAGAAAGCATCTTCTTTTCTTTCAAAAGTGGATAAACAAGGGCAAGGGAAGTGGTTGACAGAGCTATGGCTATGAGAAGCGAAGCATCCATGCCGTAGTTCAGTATGTAGTGGGACAGGTAAAAGACACTTACTAAAGGGAAAAAGTATGAACTAAAACCAATAAAAAAGCTTTTCGCAAAGTGTTTCCTCATTAACTCCGGATCAGCTTCAAGACCCGCAAAAAACATCAAACCTAAAAGGCCTAAATTTGAAAGGAAATCGAGCCACTTTAACTCACCAAGATCAAGAAGATTGGATGCAAGGATACCTGCAACAATTTCCACTATTGCAGAGGAAAAACCAATTTCTAAAGCAATTATTCCGGCAAAAATTATCAAAACGCCAACGATGAGGCTTTCAGTTTGAACGTTAACCATAAAACCTCTAAAATTTATTCATCAATTCTACCATAATAAGGCTTCCAATCATGAGGAACTTAAAGCTTACAATAGAGTACGACGGATCAAGCTATTACGGATGGCAAATCCAAAAGGACAAACCAACCATACAGGGTAAAATCAAAGAAGCCCTTGAAAAAATATTAAGAGAAAGCGTAAATATCATTGGTGCAAGTAGAACTGATGCGGGCGTACACGCCCTGGGTCAGGTGGCGAACTTTAAAACGGAAAGGAACTTCCCTGAAGAAAAGCTCAAACGCGCCTTAAATGCCATTTTACCCCATGACATTGCCATAGTCTCCGTAGATGAAGTCCCTTTAGATTTTGACTCAAGGAGATGGGCAACAGGGAAACGCTACAAGTACAGAATATTTAACAGAGATACCCCCTCACCCTTTGAGTATAAGAGGTCCTGGTTCATACCTTACAGGATAGATATTGAAAGCATGATTTCAGCAAGCAAGTTCCTTATAGGAACACACGACTTTAGATCATTTTCAAAAATTGAAAGAGGAAGCGGAATTGAAACTGTCAGAAACATTTCATCAATAAAAATTGAAAGAAAAGAAAATGTAATTGAAATTACCTTCATGGGAAGGTCTTTCCTGAGACACATGATAAGAGTTATAGTTGCAACCCTTGTCGAAGTAGGGAAAGGAAAACTCAAACCTGAAAATGTAAAAGAGATACTTGAAGCAAGGGACAGAAAATCAGCTCCTTTCCTTGCCGAACCTTACGGACTCTACCTTGAAAGAGTTTACTATGAGAAAACTCCATAGATTATAATTTTCCTTAATCACAGCAGCAGGAGGAAAAGTTGAAAGTAGGAAGGTTTAAAAAGGATGAAAGAGTTTTCTTCGGTCTCATTAAAGGTAAGGAAGTCATTCCTCTAAAACAGAAAAGGGTAAGGGAACTTATGGAGGCCGTAGAGCCAACTGAAGAAGTTTTTAACATATCAAGCGTTAAATTCTTGCCTCCAACAAAAGTTTCAAAAATTGTTGCTGTAGGCTTAAATTACAAGGCGCATGCCGAGGAAATGGGGAAACCTCTTCCCTCTGAACCTTTAATATTCCTTAAGCCTTCAACTGCCGTTATCTCAAACAAGATGAAAATAATTCTTCCAAAAGCTTCTGACAGGGTTGACTATGAAGGAGAACTTGCAGTGGTAATTGGAAGGAAGTGCAGGAAAGTAAGTCCTGAAGAAGCTAAAAACTATATCCTTGGTTACTCATGCTTTAATGATGTAACAGCAAGGGATATTCAGAGGAAGGAAATCCAGTACACAAGAGCGAAATCTTTTGATACCTTCGCCCCATATGGTCCCTGGATAAACATTAACATAGATCCCTCTGATCTTCAGATAACAACAAAAGTAAACGGCGAAGTGAAACAAAGTGGCAGAACTTCAGACATGATTTTCTCGCCGTTTGAACTTGTTTCCTTTATATCAAAAGTTATGACGCTTCTTCCGGGAGATATTGTCTCAACAGGAACACCTCCTGGAGTTGGACCTTTAAAAAGCGGCGATAAGGTTGAAGTTGAAATTGAAGGCATAGGAACGCTAATTAACTACGCGGCAAATGAGGATTAGCATGAAAGAAATTATAAAGGAAAAAGTAAAAGAAGCAGTAAAAGAACTCAACATAGAAACCGATTTCCTTGAAAAAGCAACCTTTGAAAAGCCCAAAAGGGAAGAGTATGGAGATTTCGCAACAAACGTAGCATTCATACTTGCAAAATACCTAAAAGAAAAACCTACCTCCATAGCTTCAAGGCTATCATCAATCCTTTCAAAATTTCCGGAATTTGAAAAAGTTGAAGTTGTAAATGGGTTTATAAATTTCTTCTTAAGTAAAGATTTTTACATTAAACTCTTGAAAAAAATTCTAATGGAGGATTTTTACATATCAAACATTGGAAGCGGAGAAAAAATTCTTCTTGAATACGTTTCAGCAAATCCTACAGGTCCTTTACACATCGGGCATGGTAGAGGAGCTGTTGTAGGAGATGTTCTTTACAAAATCATGAGCCTAACAGGTTTTAAGCCGGATAGAGAGTTTTACATAAACGATGCCGGAAGGCAGATTAAGCTCTTAGGCGAATCCATCTATGCAAGAATGATGGAGTTATCCGGAAAGGACTATCAGTTTCCTGAAGATGGATATAAAGGAGATTACATTATTAACATTGCAAAGGAGCTTCTAAGCGAAAAGCCAGAAATTTTAGAACTTGAAGAAGAAAAAGCAATAGAAACAGCATCTTCCTACGGAAGAGAAAAGCTACTAAAGAGGATTAAAGAAGATCTTGAGATGTTAAAGGTATCATTTGACACCTGGTTTAGTGAAAAAAAGCTGTATGAGAATGGTAAAGTGGAAGAGGTCATTACCCTGCTAAGGGAAAAGGGCTTGGTTTATGAGAAGGAAGGAGCCTTATGGTTAAGAACAACAACCTACGGTGATGACAAGGACAGGGTTCTCAGAAGGTCAAATGGAGAATACACCTATTTTGCATCCGATATTGCCTATCATTACGATAAAATAGCAAGAGGATATGAAAGAGCCATTGATATCTGGGGAGCTGACCATCACGGATATATAGGAAGAATGAAAGCCGCTGTTCAAGCCCTCGGAAAGCCAGAGAACTGGCTTGAGGTTATACTAATCCAGCTTGTGAAACTGTACCAGGGAGGAAAAGAGGTAAAAATGTCAAAAAGAAGCGGAAGCTTCATAACTTTAAGGGAGCTTATAGAAGAAGTCGGAGCTGACGCCGTTAGGTTCTTCTTCCTTCTAAAAAGACACGATACGCCTCTTGATTTTGACCTTGACCTTGCACTCTCAAAGAAAAGTGAGAACCCTGTCTATTACGTCCAGTATGCCCACGCAAGGCTTTGCAGCATCATTGATAAAGCTAAAGAGAGAAACATCGAACCAGACTTTGAAAGAATTGAAATGATATCAACAAAGGATGAATTCAAGCTAATTTCAGAATGTTATAGGTTACGAAGCGAACTTCAATCAGCAGCACTAAAAAGAGAACCCCACAGACTTACATACTACTTAATGGACCTTTCTTCAGCCTTCCACAAGTTTTACAATAAACACAGGGTACTTGATAGAGAAAACAAAGCTTTATCATCAGCAAGGCTTTTATTGGTTGAAGCTGTCAGGAAAACTATAAAGGCGGGACTTAACATACTAAACGTTTCCACCCCAAGGAGGATGTAATGGAAAAGAGCGGAAAGCAATACTATATCCTTTTAGCAGGAGCTGTTTTCATCTTTGTTGCATCATATGCAGTAGGTTTTGTTATCGGTAAAAGAGCCGGGATGCAGGAAGCTGAAAAAAGGTTTGCTATAGAGAAACAGAACCTCCTTAAAACCATAGCATCCCTTTCACCAGTATCAAGACCAAAAGTTGAAGAAAAGGTTGTAATTGTAAATGCAAGCAGTAAATCTGAAAATGAAACATCAAACCAAACAGCAGAGCAAACCCAGAAACCCTCAGTCAAGGAGGAGCAAGCAAAAAGAGAAACACCTGAAACTGTTGAAAAGGCGGAACCCAAAGAGACCCAAGAGCTGCAAACAACGGAAACCAAACCCAAAGCAGAACAAGAAGGCAACTACTACATTCAGGTAGGAGTTTTCAGGAATAAGTCAAACGTTGCAAAACTTGTAAACAAGCTACAATCCAAAGGCTTCAACGCCAAATCAATTATTCTGCCGGGTGGAAAAGTGAAAGTTATCGTTGGTTATTTTTCAAAGGATGACGTTAAAAAAGCATACATGGAACTCAAAAGGATAGGAATTAACGGCATTGTTAAAAGGAGAAAAAGTTGATAGATACACATGCTCATCTCCATTTCCCTCAATTTGACAACGACAGGGAAAAGGTAATAAAAGAGTGCCAACACAAGCTTGATGCTGTAATAACAGTTGGCTGCAACCTTGAAGACAGCATGAAGGCTGTTAAGCTTGCAGATGAGAATGACAAAATCTACGCATCTGTTGGAATACATCCCCATGATGCTAAAAACTACTCTATAAAGGATTTAACTGAGCTTTCAAAGCTTGCAAAAAATGGCAAAGTGGTAGCGCTTGGAGAAATGGGACTTGACTTTTACAGGAACATCTCCCCGAGGGATAAGCAGTTTGAAATTTTCAAAGCCCAGATAGAACTTGCAAGGGAACTTGATCTCCCGGTAATTATTCACACGAGAGAAGCCTCAGAAGAGATGGCCAAATTCATTGATGATTTTGCAGAAGGCGTTAAGGGTGTTATTCACTGTTTTAATGGGAATATTCACCTTATGGAATCAGCCCTCAAAAAGGGATTTTACATCTCATATGCAGGTCCAATAACCTATCCAAAGAACAGTAAGCTAAGAGAGACTTTAAAATCTGTCCCCAGTTCAAGGCTCCTTTCTGAAACAGACTCTCCTTACCTATCTCCCCAAAAGTTCAGGGGGAAAAGAAACAAACCACCTTATGTTGCTTACGTTTTAAAGGAGATTTCAGAGTACCTTAAAGTTAACTTCTCAGACATAGACAGGATAACAACGGTAAACGCAAAACGGCTTTTCAACATCCCAATGACAAAAGAGGAATCTGAAGAAAAGCTTGTATACAAAGTAAGCAATAACCTCTACATTAACTTAACAACAAGGTGTCCATGTAACTGCTCATTCTGTTTTAGAGGCAAAGAAAACTTCATACTTGGCTACAACCTTAACCTCTCAAGAGAACCCATACCAGAAGAGTACATGTACAGGATAAAGAACCCTTCAATTTATGACGAAATTGTATTTTGCGGATATGGAGAACCCTTTGAAAGGTTTGATGCCCTTTTGAAAATCGCCGAATGGGTAAGGAAAATGGGAGCAAGAAAGGTAAGAGTCAACACCTGCGGACTCGGATACTTAATAACAGGCAGAAACGATATACTTGATAAAATGGTAGGACTTGTTGATGCAATAAATGTAAGCATTAACGCTTGTAATCCTGAAACTTACTATGAAATTGTAAAGCCAAAGTTTGGAAAGGGGAGCTTTGAATCCGTTATCAAATTCATAAAAAGCGCAAGGGAAAAGGGATTTGAAGTAAAAATATCCGCTGTTAAACATGAAAAACTTAACGAAACCTCTTTCAAAGAGTTCGCCAGAAAGCTGGGAGTGGGTTTTAAAATAAGGGAGAGAAAGCTCTTTTAAACAAAACTTGAAATAGTAAACCGTTTAACCATATTATAGGGTGAACTTTTGAGGAGGTAGTTCATGGCTGGACACTCAAAATGGGCTAACATAAAACATAGAAAAGCTGCGGTTGATGCTAAGAGAGGGAAGATATACACCAAGCTTGCCAGAGAGATAACCGTTGCAGCAAGAGAAGGAGGTGGAGATCCCGAATTCAATCCAAGACTTAGAGCGGCGATAGAAAAGGCAAGAAAGTTCAACATGCCCAAGGAAAATATCGAAAGAGCCATTAAGCGGGGAACTGGAGAGATTGAAGGTTCATCCTATGAAGAGGTAACCTACGAAGGATACGGACCCGGAGGCGTTGCTATAATAGTTAAATGCTTAACCGATAATAGAAACAGAGCTGCTTCAGAAGTAAGACATGCATTCTCAAAACACGGTGGAAACCTTGGAACATCAGGATGCGTATCCTGGATGTTTGAGAGAAAGGGCGTTATTACCATCCCCGGCAACGTTGATGAGGAAGAGCTGATGATGGCAGCAATAGATGCCGGTGCAGAAGATATTAAACAGGAGGATGGGGAGTTCGTTGTGTATACTGAACCATCAAACCTTGAAAACGTCAAGGAATCCCTTGAAAAATCTGGAATAAAAGTGGAAGAGGCAAAACTTGACCTTATACCACAAAACACCGTTAGAGTTGAAGGTGAAACTGCTTTAAAAGTTCTAAAACTTCTTGATGTGCTTGAAGATCTTGATGATGTTCAGGAAGTCTTCTCAAACTTTGACATGCCCGAAGAGGTGATGAGCAATGCTTAAGAAAATAACCCACTACCTCATCGGTATTGGGCTGGGATTTACCATAACAGCAGCAACGGAAGTAAAAGCAACCCAAAGTGATATTGATGACTTAACATCAATTGTACAGGATGAATCGGAAAGCCTTTCAAAACTTCACTTTGATATCTTTAACCCCAATAACATTTCACTTAACATTCCGTGGAATCAGCCAAGTGTCCAATTCTGGATTGAGTACTACAAGCAGCCATGGAACAGGTTAAAACTATCTCAGCAGGTCAACAAGCTCAAACTGTTCCTTCCAGAAATTAAAGAAATATTTAAAGAGGAAGGACTGCCCGACGACCTTGCACTTCTACCAATAATTGAGAGCGGTTGCAATCCTTCAGCCGTTTCAAGAGCTGGCGCAGCAGGTTTATGGCAGCTTATGCCTTCAACAGCAAGACTTTTTGGTTTAAAGGTCAACAGCTATATTGATGAAAGATTTGACTTTGAAAAATCAACAAGAGCTGCTGCAAAGTACCTAAAGCACCTTTACTCAAAATTTGGAAGGTGGGATTTAGCAATAGCTGCCTACAATGCAGGACCCAAGAAGATTGAAAATCTCATAGCAAAGGGAGAAGCAAGCAAGTTTTGGGACTTAACGAGAGTTCCAGATGAAACCCTAAATTACGTCCCAAAATTCTACGCTGTAATATCACTTGTTAAAGCTGGAAATTACTTTGAAAATAGGAAAACAGATTTCGCCCTTCTAAAGATAAAAGCACTTTCAAAGATGAGACTCTATTCCATCTCAAAGAAGCTAAACGTCCCATACTACATCCTCAAACTCTATAACAGACAATACAAGAGAAGAATAGTCCCCAAAAACTACTACGTGTATATTCCATCAAATTTTGTAAGGGAAAGATCTGTCCTTAAAGAGATAATGAAGTCAAAAGTTTTCGTTTACAGGCCTGTAAGAACCGAAAGGTTAAGCTATATTGCAAAGAAGTTCGGAGTGAACGAGGAAATCGTTAAGAAAATAAACAGGTTAAAGAGAAATGTCGTCTACAGAGGACAAGTTCTCCTCATTGTCTCATCAGAATACGCTCTTAACGAAAACATCATTGAGAAGACGGCTGTTTAATGGCTGCAGTAAAACCTGATGATACAGTGATTCTTTACGATTCTGAAAGGAAGAAGAAGTACTTCCTCAACCTTAAAATCTCTGGTAACGTCTTCAGCACGCAAAACGGCCAGATTGACCTTAAAAGCCTCGTGGGTAAAGAATACGGTTCAGAAGTAAAGTCCCATCTTGGATATCCTTACATTATCCTTCCATTTAACCTTTATGACTTCATAATGTACAAGCTCAATAGATTAACACAGATAGTTTACCCGAAGGATGCTGCTTATATATCCCTAAGACTTGATGTAAAACCGGGAGATACAGTAATTGAAAGCGGAATAGGAAGCGGAGCAATGACGTGCGTATTTGCACAGCTCGTTGGAAGTGAAGGGAAAGTCATAAGCTATGAAAGAAGGGAAGAGTTTATAAAAAACGCAGTATCAAATCTAAGAAAGGCAAACCTTGACAAAAACGTGACAGTAAAAAATAGAGATATCTCCGAAGGATTTGACGAAAACGATGCGGATGCAGTCTTCCTTGATGTAAGGGAACCGTGGATTTACATAGACAATGCACACAAAGCTTTAAAACCGGGAAGAATGCTTGGAATACTTGTACCAACCGTAAACCAGGTAATTGAAACGCTAAAAGCTATTGAAGGAAAGTTTATAGATGTTGAGGTTGTTGAAATCCTCCTGAGGAAATACAAAACAGTACCAGAAAGGCTTCGCCCTGAAGATAGAATGGCAGCACACACAGCCTTCTTGATATTCGGAAGGAAAATTCTTTAGCAAGTTTGATAAAATTCGGCAACAGGAGATTGATATGGATGCTTTTGACCTTCTGAACAAATCTGGAATAGTTGGATACTTACTTCTAACGCTGTCCATCATATCGCTTGCAATAGTCTTTGAAAAGCTGATGATTTTAAGGCTATCAAGAATAGTTCCAAAATCTGAAGTAAAGCTGATAGTTGACTTTTTAAGCAGCGGAAACGTAGGAGACGCTATAGAGGTATGTAAAAGGAACAAAAACCCTTTCTCAGAAATAATCATTGACACATTAAGGAACATAGGTGATATGAAAAAAGAGAATTTCCTTAACGCATTTGAGGTTACTGCAAAGAGAAAGATGATGGAACTTGAAAGGGGACTTCCACTTCTTGCAACAATAGCAGCAGTTGCTCCACTCCTCGGACTAACAGGAACAGTTCTTGGAATGATGAAGATTTTCGGAGTACTGAACGCCGGAGCAACAACGATATCAAACCCCCAGCAGCTGTCAGGAGGAATTGCTGAAGCACTGCTTACAACGGTATTTGGACTTTTCGTTGCTATACCAACAATAGTTATGTTCAACGTATTTCAGAGGAAGCTTGACAAAATTGCCTCAGAAGTAGAATCTGCAGGAATACTTATAGCCAACAACTTCAAAGGCTTAAAGTAATGTCAGTAAAAGTAGCAACGTGGAACGTTAATTCCATAAGAGTAAGAAAAGAACTTGTTTCAAGCTGGGTGCAGAAAAGGGGTATAGACATCCTGTGCATGCAAGAGATAAAAACCGAGGAAAACCTTTTCCCCTTTGAAACGTTCAAAGAGATAGAGTACACCTGCCACGCTCACGGTAGAAAAGCTTACAACGGAGTTGCCATCTGCTCAAAAATACCTTTTAAAAGCGTAACAAAGGGATGGCCGGATGGAGAAGATGACGAGAAAAGGATAATAATTGGAGACTTTGAAAAGATAAAGGTAATAAACGTTTACGTTCCAAGAGGAGGAAAGCAGGGAACAGAAAGGCACGCTTACAAGATTTACTTCCTGACAAAGCTGAAATTCCTGCTTGAGGAAAGCTTTAATAAAGACGAACCAATCTGCATTGTTGGCGACATGAATGTTGCAAGGGAAGAGATAGACGTTTATGATCCCCTGATAATGAAGGAGAGAATTGCATTCATGTCTGATGAAAGGGAAGCTCTTAACGACCTCCTTTCATGGGGACTTTACGACCTTTTCAGGGAAAAATACCCTAACAGGCAGCAGTTTACATGGTGGGATATTGAAACAGCAGCCTTCTCAAGGAATCAAGGATTAAGAATAGATTACATTCTCGTAACAAAACCGCTCCTTGAAAAGTGTTTAAAAGTTGATGTTGACATTGAACCAAGGAAGTTAAAAGAACCGGTACCATCAGATCATGCACCAGTTTGGGCGGAGTTTGACATACAATGGCTTTAATAGAACTTGAAGGAATAAAGAAAACCTACGTTCAGGGAGAACTTAAAACAGAAGTTCTAAAAGGGATAAACCTTCAGGTTGAAAGGGGAGAGTTCTTAGCAATCATAGGACCTTCAGGCTCTGGTAAATCAACTCTAATGTACATCATAGGATGCCTTGATAAACCGACCGAAGGCAGATATATCCTTGACGGAAAGGAGGTCTCCAAGCTCAGCGATGATGAACTTTCAAGAATAAGGGGAATGTACATAGGTTTTGTATTTCAATCGTTTTACCTCGTTCCTTACTTGAACGCCCTTGAAAACGTCCTTTTGCCAACACTTTACATAGAAAAATCATACAGGAAAGAAGTTTTTTCAAACCAGTCCCCAGAATCAAAAGGAAAGGAACTGCTAAAAGAACTTGGAATGGAAGAAAGACTTTACTACAGACCTGACCAGCTTTCCGGAGGACAGAAGCAAAGAGTGGCAATTGCAAGAGCTTTAATAAATTCTCCCGAAATCATAATAGCAGACGAACCAACTGGCCAGCTTGATAGGAAATCTGGTAAAGCTGTCATGGAGATATTAAATGAACTCAACAAGCAGGGAAAGACCCTTATTGTCGTAACGCATGACCCTGAAGTTGCTAAGTTCGCAAGCAGAATTGTAAAAATTGAGGATGGACAACTAAAACCTTTTGAGGGAAAGCTTTGAAGCTTAACCTATTCTTAAAGGATATCATTAACGCTCTAACTTTCAACAAAATCAGAACAGCGTTCTCACTGCTTGGCATCATAATGGGAATATCCTCCCTTGTTCTCATAGTATCATCAATTGAAGGAAGCACCTTAAGAGCGAATAAAGTAATCAAGAAACTTGGTCCCGATTCAGTTCTCATCCTATCAGGTTCAATAAAATCGGGTCCAAGGAGAAAAATGAGAAACTTAACCTTTAAGGACGTTAAGGAAATCAGCAAACTTGACGGTATATTTGCTCTTACTTACGGACTTATCAAGCTTACAACCGTCAAGAGTGAAGGAAATTCAAAGTTTACAGTTGTATTTGGGGTAGGAGAAAACTGGATAAGCTCCTGGGATTACAAAATGGATATGGGAAGGGACTTTACAAAATCCGATTTTTCAAAATTTTCAAAAGTTTGCATAATCGGTCATGACGTTTCAGATTTCCTTTTTCCCAATGAAAATCCAATAGGTAAAACTATCACTGTCGGCAAAACCCCGCTAAAGGTCATAGGAGTTTACAAAAGAAGAGGAAAAACACCGAACGGACATAACCTTGATGATAGAATTTTCGTTCCAATAACGGTTTATCAGAAAGTCATAGAACCTGAATTCAAACATGTAACCATGATAAGATTTAGAGTCCTCCCATCACAGAACTACACCGAAATCGTTAAAGAAACAAGGAAAATTCTCCTAAAAACCCATAGTCCAGATGAATTCTCAATAATTACTCCAACAGTTGTAAAAAGGTTTCTATCAATGATGAGCGCAAGCCTTTCAATATTTCTTGGAGTTGCATCTTTAACCGCCCTTGTCGTGGGAGGATTTGTCCTATCAAGCATCTTCTACATCAACATTTACGTGAGGAAATGGGAAATCGGCCTAAGAAGAGCATTAGGAGCAAAAAGATCAGACATAAAGAAGAGGATTATTTCAGAAAGCATAATAATCTGCCTGACAGGATCGGCCATCGGAATTGCAATTGGATTTATCTGCGTAAAACTGCTTTTGCCCATGCTCTCAATTCCAATCGTTTACCCTAAGAAAGTCTTCCTGCTGGCACCGGCATTCTCAATAATCGTTGGCATTGCTGCATCATACTCCCCGGCAAAGAGAGCATCCGAGTTTGAACCCATAGAATCACTCAAATCAAAGGTATAAACGACATGATAGAACTTGAAACGATCATAAAGTACTTTGGAAGCAACAAGAAAAGGGTAATCCTTTCGGTAATAGGCATAGCAATCGGTGTCTTTTCCCTTACGCTCATGATGGGAATAACAGGAGCGATGAAAAACAAAGTAAAGCAAAGTCTCGGAGAACTTGGCTCACAAGTCCTTGTTGTCACCCCCGGAGATGTAAAGGTAATGGGAGGAAGGGTTCTTCAGCTAACGTTCTACCCAACGCTAAAGCTCAAGGAAGCAAAGATGCTTGAAGAGAAATGCCCTTCAATAATCGCAACCTCTCCATTTAAAAAGGTATCACCAAATGTCCACGCAAAGGGAAAATCCATAGAAGCCTCCGTTATCGGTGTAAACGAAAAGTACGAGCTTATAACGGACTTCCATCCGGAATGCGGTAGGTTCATAAAGAAAAGCGATGTAGAAAACATATCCCAGGTAGCAGTGATTGGAAAAAACGTGGCTGAAGAGCTTTATAAGAAGAGATGCCCGGTTGGAGAAACGATTTTCCTCTTCAACGCACCTTACAGAATTGTTGGAGTTATGGAACCGAAAGGGACAGATGCATCGGGGAAAAACCTTGATGACATGGTATTTATACCCATAACATCAGCAGTAAAGAGAATATCAAACGTTGACTACATTGACGGCATGTACATCCTTCCCATATCTGAATCAAAAATGAAGGAAGCAATGGAAGAAGCAGAATCGCTTCTCCTGAAACTCCACGGCAAAAAAGACTTCACTGTCAGTGCTTATGAAGATTTAATAAACGTCCAGAAGCAGGCGATGGACATATTCACGATCCTGAGCATAACGGTTGCAGTAATCGCTTTTAGCGTTGGAGGACTTGGAATACTTGCAGTCATGACGCTCTCAGTCTACGAAAGGCTAATTGAAATCGGAATAAGAAGGGCATTTGGAGCAAGAAAGAGGGACATATTCAAGCAGTTCTTAATAGAATCGGCTCTTCTTTCCCTTTCAGGATCAGCAGTTGGAGTTGTTCTTGCAACAGCTTTAGTCATAGTGATTTCAAAGTTTGCTCACTGGCAACCAATCTACTTTCCGTTAAAAGGGATAATCATCTCGTCATCGCTATCTATCGGAATTGGACTAATAGCCGGGATATACCCGGCCATGAGAGCTACATCATTTGAACCAAAAGAAATTTTAAGAGAGGTTTAACTCCTCAATAAACGCATAACCGCTAAAAGGAATAATCAACGTTCTCTTCCTCGTTCCTTCACTTTTTAACCTTTTATACTCCCCAACATCCTCACTTGAAGAAAAGTAACCTGATACCTTTATGTGAGCATCGTTTAAGAATTCAAGCTCCTCAGCAAAGAAGAAATCACCAAACCTTGCCTCCGAAGACAGAACTACTAAATAAAGCTTCTCCATAATACCTCCTGCAAAACTTAATGCAACCATTTTACAAAATAAATTAAGCCCCGGAAAAGGAAAATTTGATATACTGATTAAATGAGGCTCAAAATAAGTTTAACTTCAGAAAGCAACATAGTACTCCCCATGCACTACAACTATATCCTGCAATCCTTCATATACAACAACATGGATTCCATCTACTCAACATTCCTTCACTCACAGGGATTTGCCTATGAAAAACGCCATTTCAAGCTCTTTACATTCTCAAACATATTTGGAAAAAGAAAAATCATCAAAGCTAAAAAGAGGATAATATTCTATCCTCCAATTCACTTTTACGTATCTTTCATAATGAAGGAAGCCCTATCATCACATGCAAAATCATTAATTAAAAAAAACAAATTAAAGCTCGGCAACAACATTCTAAACGTATCAAGCATTGAAGTTATTGAAGAAAAAGCAAAAAGTAATCAGGCAACCGTCAAAACACTTTCTCCAGTAACCATACACAGCACCGATAGCAACAGGAAAACGATTTACTACAATCCTTACGAAAATAGCTTTTATACTTTATTAGAAAGAAACCTCTGGAAGAAATGTAACCTCTCAGGACTTAAAATAACGCTTGATGATATAAAAATACTTCCGGCTGAAAACAGCAGATTTAAAAAAGCAGTCATTATTTATAAAAGAGATTACGTAATTGAAAGCTGGAAAGGAAAATTTGTATTAAAAGCACCGAAAGAAGTAATAAATATAGCCCTTACAACAGGAATTGGAGACAGAAACAGCATGGGATTTG
>CAZJFY010000004.1:0-20772 GCA_964545225.1 uncultured bacterium
AGCTTCCTGTTTCTCTGGAGGAAGCTTCCCAAGCTTACTATCAAGATCAATAAGCCCCTTATTTGGATCGAAACCTATCTCTTCAAGCTCCTTTCCATATTTTTCAAAAAGTTCCTTGTAGTAAACCCTTATTGCATCTCCGAACATAACAGGATCGGAGACCTTCATCATTGTCGCTTTAACGTGAAGTGAGAAAAGGATATCCTTTTCTTTAGCATCCTCTATAACCTTTTCATAAAACTCCCTGAGCTTCTTACGGCTCAGAAAAGTACCGTCAACAACATCTCCCATTCCAAGCTCAATTTCCTTAAAAACAGTTACATTTCCCTCATTATCAACGAACTCATAACGAATCTTTGTGTCCTTTTTAAGCGTTACAGATTTTTCATTTTCATAGAAATCTCCACCAATCATGTGAGCAACGTAACTCTCAGATTTTGGAGAAACCTCTCCCATCCTATGGGGATGTTGTCTTGCGTACTCCTTAACCGGAGGAGCAATTCGTCTATCAGAGTTACCCTGTCTAAGGACTGGATTAACAACGCTCCCAATACACTTATCATACTTAGCCCTTATCTCCTTCTCCTCATCAGTTTGCGGATTTTCTGGGAAATCGGGAAGATCGTAACCCTGAGATTGAAGTTCTTTCACAGCTTCAACAAGCTGAGGAATTGAAGCGGAAATGTTAGGAAGCTTCATTATGTTAGCTTCAGGTTTAAGTACCAAATCTCCCAAGTAAGATAGATCATCCGGAGCGTAGCCAAATTGGGCAAGGATCCTTCCTGCTAAAGAGATATCCTTTAGTTCAACATCAACATCTGCATGCTTTGTAAAAGCTTTTACAATTGGTAAGAGCGAATAGGTTGCAAGCATGGGCGCTTCATCAACCTTTGTCCAGATAATGGTAGCTTTCTTTGCCATTGTATCCTCCAAAAACAAATTTGCATTTCAGAGTTAGCTTATCTTTCCTTCAAACTTGTCCTTAACGTACTTTAACACTCCTCCGGCCTTTATAATTTGAACTTGCCTTTCATTCAATCCATGCTTCGTTGGAATTGAAATTCCCTTTGTTCTATTAACAACAGTGATAATGTTATTTTCCCCGGGAGAGAAGTTAGAGGTATCTATCTCGAGAATATCTCCCTCATCTATCTTGTCATAATCCTCAGGGTTAACGAATACAAGTGGGAGAATTCCAAAGTTGATTAAGTTAGCATGGTGAATTCTTGCAAATGACTTTGCTATTACTGCTCTTATGCCAAGATACATTGGCCCTATAGCCGCATGCTCCCTTGATGAACCCTGTCCATAATTCTCTCCACCAACAATAAAACCTCCCCCTTTTTCCTTTGCCCTTTTTGCAAAATTCTCATCAACAACGCTGTAAACGAACTCTGAAATTGCAGGAATGTTTGAACGCAGAGGAAGTATTTTCGCTCCTCCTGGTATTATGTGGTCAGTAGTTATGTTATCGCCAACTTTAAGCAGAACTTCTCCTTCTACCTTATCACCAAGTGGTTCCTTATAGCCAACGTAGTTTATCGTTGGACCTTTATAAACCTCAACCTCATCAGGATAAGCTGCGGGAGCGAAAATCATGGAATCATCGATTTCAAACTTCTCAGGAAGGAAAACCTTAATTTCCTCAAGCCCCAAATCTCTTGGATCAGTTATAACTCCCCTTATTGCAGTTGCCGCTGCTGTTTCCGGGGATGCAAGGTAAACCTGAGCATCCTTTGTCCCCGACCTTCCAAGGAAGTTCCTATTGAACGTTCTTACAGAAACACCTCCTGATGGAGGGGCAAATCCCATCCCGATACAGGGACCACAAGCATTCTCAAGAATCCTAAATCCTGCTCTTAAGAAAACATCGTAGTAACCCTCTTTGTCCATCATCCTTATAACTTGCTTTGAACCAGGAGAAATTGCTGCAGAAACAAGTGGATGAACTTTTTCTCCACTCTGCTTGAACATCTCTCCAACTGTTTTTAAATCCCTGTATGACGAGTTGGTACATGAACCTATGGCAACTTGATGAACTTTCAGTCCCTCAATCTCTCTAACCTTCTTAACCTGATCTGGCATGTGAGGACATGCGATCATCGGTTCAAGCTCAGATAAATCAATGTCTATAACCTCATCATACTGAGCATCAGGATCAGCTTCAAGCCTTCTCCACTGAGATTCCCTTCCCTGAGCCTTCATGAATAGGTAAGTTTGCTCATCACTTGGGAATATTGAAGTTGTTGCACCAAGCTCTGCTCCCATGTTTGTAATTGTTGCTCTCTCAGGAACTGTAAGCGTCTTAACACCCTCTCCACCATACTCGAAAACTTTTCCAACTCCACCTTTAACGGAAAGCCTTCTTAAGATCTCAAGGATGATATCCTTTGCCGAAACAAAGGGTTTAAGCTTACCGTAGAGATTAACCCTTACAACCTTTGGCATATTCAGGTAAAAGGGTTCTCCAGCCATTGCAAGCGCAACATCCATTCCACCTGCACCAATTGCAAGGCTACCTATACCCCCAGCTGTCGGTGTATGGGAATCTGAACCTAAAAGGGTTTTACCCGGCACTGCAAACCTTTCAAGGTGAACCTGATGACATATACCATTCCCCGCCTTACTAAAGAAAACACCGTACTTCGAAGCTACAGTCTGAAGAAAGAGATGGTCATTAGCATTTTCAGGTCCTCCAGCCTGAAGTGTGTTGTGGTCAACGTAACTAACAGAAAGCTCCGTTTGAACTTTAGGGAGCCCCATGGCTTCGAAGTGAAGGTAAGCCATTGTACCAGTTGCATCCTGTGTTAATGTCTGGTCAATCCTTATAGCTATTGGCTTTCCAGGGGTCATATCTCCCTCAACAAGGTGTGTCTTAATGATTTTCTGTACAATGTTCTGTCCCATTTGGCCTCCTCTATCAAAATTTTCCATTTCTTACAGAGTTGTAAAAATTATGTAAAAATTTTGTTAAAAAATCAAGGATCTACTTGAAAAACTCTAAAGAAAGTAATAAAAATTATATAGCTGAAAGAGCTTTAAATAACGCAGCGGAGCAGAGATGAACAGAAGGGAAATTCTAAAAAGCCTTTTAGGCATTGGAACACTGGCTGCTCTGCCCATTGACGAAACCTTAGGTAAAACCCATACAGCAATAATCAGGAGGGTTCGTTACTCCTCAACAGAGGAGAGAACAAGAGTCGTTTTGGACCTTACAGGGAAAGTTTCAAGAAACAGAATAAAATCTCAGTTAATTGATGGCAATATCTACATAACAATAAAAGGTGCCAGATCTAACAGACACTATAGGAAGGTCAAAAGCCCCCTTGCGAATTATGTAAAAGTAATCCCGATATCAAGATCGGTTACGAAGGTTAAAATACGGTTAAAAGCACCTCATACCTACAAAATATTTGCTCTCAAATCCAGATGTAAAAAACCCTTCCGAATAGTTATAGACATTTTCCCCGATTTTATAACAACCCAGTGTAGGGTTAGAAAAGCTAAGGAAAGAGTTGTTGTAATAGATCCTGGTCATGGTGGTAAAGACCCTGGGGCAGTGTACCCTCTCAGGTCAAAGCATCCTTACATTAAAGAAAAGCATATAACACTATCCATCGCCAAAAAAATTAAAAGAATTCTTTCTAATGAAAAAGGAATAAAAGTAATAATGACAAGGGAAAGGGATATTTATGTCCCCTTATTGAAGAGAGCAGAAATAGCAGCCAAATCCTGTGCTGACGCATTTATAAGCATACATGCCGATTCCATGCCAAATTACCCTGATTGGAGCGGAGTAACTGTTTTTAAAGCATCTCCTCATCTATTTGCAAAAGCCCAAACAACAGCAAAAGCAATAGCAAAACGGGTAAAACTATGCAATGACGTTATGTGCTGGAGCATAAGCCCTCTTCTTCTAAATATGTCAAGTACAGTAACCTTCGTTGAAAGCAGGAAACTTGCACAGTTTATAGTAAAAGACCTTAAAGCTCACAACAATGAAGATATTGTCAACGGCATTAAAGATATGAGAAGAAACATACTTGTTTTAAAGACACCGGGAAGACCTGCAGTTCTTATAGAATCAGGTTTCATGACGAACAAAATTGACAGACAAAGACTTATTCAGGATTGGTATCAGGAAGAAATTGCAAAGGGCATAGCTAAAGGGATCAAGGAATACATCGATTCCATTAATAAAGGCGCTTACGTTTAATCAAAAGAAGTCCATCCCCAATAGGAAGTATGCAGGAAACAAAGTTTGGATAGCATTTTACATGCTCAAGAAACTTCCTCAATAAGTTAACTGTTCTCTTATACCTTGAAGGGATTTCCTTTCTGCATAGGTACCCCCTAAAGAGAACGTTATCGAAAATTGCTATTCCATTTTTAGCTAAAAGGGATTGAACTTTAAAATTGAAGAAAGGATACTCGCTTTTGACTGAATCAACGAAAATTAAGTCAAACTTTATACCTTTATAAATACTTTCTCTCAAATATAAAAGTCCATCAGCGTTCACAACTTTAACATCAAATCCAGATTCCGAAAAGAAACTCCTTGCAACCTTTAACCTTCCCTTATTTGAATCAACCGTTATTACCTTGCATTTACCGTTAAGGGCATAAAGCATGTTCAATGTACTGTAACCAATCCCCGTACCTATCTCCAATATTCTCTTGGGTTTAAGCACAGAAACCAAGAACCTCAAAAAGCAGGCTGAAGATGGAAGGAGAATCGGAACTTTATTCTTCATGGCAAACTCTTCAACCTTTTCAAGCAAAGGTTCTCTATTAAAACTTCCTTTTAGGAAAACCTCAACCTCTTCGGGAAGCAGCTCACCTAAGTTAAGCCACCTTGGAAAATCCTTTAATTCCAATTTTTCCCCAATTTAACATCAACTTTAAGTGGTACATCAAGCTTTACAGCAGTTTCCATGGTATCCTTTACAACTCTTTGAACTACATCAAGTTTGTTGTCCGGAACCTCAATGACAATTTCATCATGAACCTGGAGAACCATGTAGGAATTGTAATTCTTAATTTCATCAAATAGTTTTACCATTGCAATTTTCATCAAATCCGCGGCAGTACCCTGAATAACCGCATTAAAAGCTGCTCTTTCTCCAAAGTTCCTCAAGCTCTTGCTTTTAGCCATCAATTCAGGTAAAGGCCTTCGTCTTCCAAATAGAGTAGTTACATAATGCTTTTCATAAGCCTCGCTCAAAACGGAGTCTATATATTCCTTAACTCCCTTGAACGTCTCAAAATACCTATTTATATAATTTTCAGCCTCTCCAATTGATATCCCAAGTCTCTGTGAAAGACCTTGAGGACTCATCCCATATATGACTCCAAAGTTAACCATTTTAGCAACTCTTCTCATGGATTCATCAACCTTATCAGAAGGAACTCCAAAAAGGAGTGAAGCTGTTCCTCTATGTATATCCCCATCATTATTAAAAGTTTCAATCAGCCTCTCATCTCCTGAAAGGTGGGCAAGAACTCTAAGCTCAATTTGTGAATAATCAGCCCACAGTAGAGAAAAACCCTCTGGAGCAATTACTGCATGTCTTATCCTCTTTGAAATCTCATCGTAAACCGGTAGATTTTGAAGATTAGGTTCAGCCGAAGATAACCTACCAGTTGCTGTCCCTGTTTGTATAAAATTCGTGTGAACCCTTCCCTTATCATCAGCGTGTTTCGCTATACCTTTTATAAAAGTTCCTATAAGCTTTGCATACTTCCTATACTCCAACAGGAGTTCTGCTATTTTATAGCCTTTGAGCGAAAGAACCGTTAAGACTTCAACATCTGTTGAAAAACCAGATTTTGTTCTCTTTACTGGAGGAATTGCCATCTTTTCAAACAGAATTCTTGAAAGCTGCTTTGGAGAATTTAAGTTAAAATCTTCACCTGTAATGGAAAAAATTTCCCTTTGAATTCTCACCATTTTAGCTGTTAATTCATCCTCTAATGACTTTAGGTATGAGAGGTCAAAGAGAACACCCCTCTTTTCCATTTTATATAAAACGTAAGAGAGAGGATGCTCCACTTCCTTGTAAAGCTTATAAAGTCTTTCCTTTTTTAACTTTGAAACAATTTCTTTCCCAATTTCTACAAAATGGTGGGATATTGGAATCAGATTATCAATAACAGGTACATCAAGATACCTTTCAAGTATTGCTTTAGGTGAAAAATCCTTTTCTATCGGGTTTAAGAGGTAATCCGAAAGTGCCAAATCAAACAAAGGCTTACCAACCAGTGCATCTCCAAATTTATGGTAAAGCTCCTTTAAGTTAAAAACATAAGTTATTCCATGGTCAGGAATGAGATCTAAAACTTTTTCTGGTTCAACAATACAGTGAAAATCCTTCCCAGAAATTATTGCTTTCCCATTAACAATTAATGAAATTTCAGGATAGGAAAACAGGTCAAAAGATTTCGTCCTTTCATAAAGTTTATCCTGGCTGATTCTATCAGAATGCTTTACTTCACAGTTTAATGTTGAGTTAAATTCAGGATACATGGAACTTATCTCAGAGATAAGGCTTTTCATCTCAAGCTTTAAAATAACTTCCTTCAAACAATCAAAATCTGGAGAACCCAGTTTTAGATCATCAACTTCCACATCCATCGGAACATTTGTATCTATCAAAGCAAGCTCTTTACTAATAAAGGCAAGTTCTTTATTCTCTTCAAGGAGCTTTCTCTTTCTCCCTTTAACTAAGTTTAGGTTTTCATAAAGGGCCTCTAAAGAACCAAATTCCTTGATAAGAGAAGTTGCTGTTTTCTCTCCAAAACCAGGTACCCCAGGTATGTTATCAACGGAATCTCCAGAAAGAGCAAATATATCTGGAATCTTAGAAGGATGATAGCCGTATTCTTTAATGAACGTTTCAAGGTCATAAAGTTTAGATATTCCACCTCTCTGTGAAATTGAAAGCACAGATACATTTTCATCTATAAGCTGCCGCATATCCTTATCAGGAGTTACTATAATAACTTTTACTCCTTTGCTTGAAAGTTTTTTTGCAACTGTCCCTAAAAGATCGTCAGCTTCAAAGCCTTCCTTTTGAAGGACTGTTATACCAAGGCACTCAAGAAACCTCTTTATCCATGGAAGCTGGACTTTAAACTCATCAGGAGCAGGTTTTCTATTAGCTTTATAGCTTTCAAGGATTTTCTCTCTAAAAGTTGTTCTTCCAACATCAAAAGCAACTGCAATGTACTCGGGCTTAAAATCCTTTATGAGTTTAAGAAACATCCTCATAAAACCGTAAACCGCATTGGTTGGAAAACCTTTTGAAGTAGTTAAGGGAGGAATAGCATAGAAAGCCCTATAAGCAAAACTTGTCCCATCAACGAGATACACTAATTTCTTCTTTTGCACTAAATTCCTCTTTTAATTTAAATTCACCGATAATAAATATAGAATTCAAAATGATGAAACAACCCCTTGACAAATTGTTAATGATAACTATTGTTAATAACAACAACCCCCTATCCCCCTCCCTCCTCCCCAAGATTTTCAAGGCCACCCCTAGGGTGGCCTTCCTTTTTATGTATAATCCTCCATATGAAAAGTAAAATAATCGTTGGATTTAGCGGTGGTGTTGACAGTTTCTACGCAGCTCTCCTCTTAAAAAAAGATTTTGAAGTTCATCCTGTTTTCCTTAAACTCCTAAGCACAGACAAGGAAACAAAAGCCAAAGAAGCCGCAGAAATCATAGGCTTAAAACTTTCCATAATTGATATTTCGAAAGAATTTAAAGAAACAGTCATTAAGTATTTCATTGAATACTATTCAAAAGGATTAACACCAAACCCTTGCGTAATATGCAACCAGAAAATAAAGCTTAAAAAACTTTACGAAATTGCCAAGGAAATGGGGATAAGCTTAATATCTACTGGACACTACGCAAAGGTTGACTTTATCAATGAGTTTTCAAGGAAATTAATAATAAGAGGAGAGGACAGATCAAAAGAGCAGTCCTACTTCCTCTCCTTAATTGACCCTAAAATAATCCAAAGACTTATACTGCCTTTAGGAACTATGAAAAAGAGCAAAGTCATAGAGCTTGCTAAAAGTAAAGGCTACCCATTTAAATTTGAAAGTCAGGATATCTGCTTTATAGATACAACTTACTACGAATTCCTAAAAAGATATATAAAGACAAGACCTGGAGATATTGTCCTTAAAGATGGAACGGTCATTGGAAAACACTCTGGAATATTAAGGTACACTATAGGACAAAGAAAAGGGCTTGGAGTTTCTTACAATAAACCCCTTTATGTGATCGGCATTAATCCCAAAGAAAACAAAGTAATAGTTGGCTTTAAAGAGGACTTATACAAAGAAGAAATTTTCATCTGGAAAACAGTATGGCATGTTCCCTTTCATTCCATCAGGAATTTTGATAATATCCACGCTCAAATCAGGTATAGAGCCAAGCCTGTACCAGTTAGAAAGATTGAACACTTGAAAAAAGATATATATCGTGTAGAATTACGCCACAAAGTTGAGGCTCCTGCGCCGGGGCAAATTTGCGCAGTTTACTTTGGCAATGTCCTCCTTGGAGGAGGAGAGATAACATCTAAAATATGAGGTGAAACATGGAAGGAAGTATTGTAGCCATCGATTGGACTTTAATAGTCCAGGCTCTTAACTTCTTAATCTTCATGATCCTAATTGATAAGTTCTTATTTAAACCACTACTGTCATTAACTGAGGAAAGAGAAGCAGAACTCAATGGATATTACAGAGAAACGGAGAAAATCAGAACAAAAGCAAACAAATTACTGGAAGAGTATGAACAGATCCTCAATGATGCTAAGAACAAGTCAAAGCAAATAATATCCTCAGCGATTAACGAAGCAAAAGCTGTTAAGGAAGAGCTCATAAAATCTGCTCAAGAAGAAGCTAAAAGCAAAATTGAATCTGCAAAGGATGAAATCTGGACAACCTTTGAGAAGGAAAAGGAAAAGATAGAATCTGAAATCGAGAAAATTGCCGATGTAATAGTTGAAAAAATCCTTGGAAAGGCAGCTTAAGGGGGCATTCATGGAACACGGTCACTTTCTATTCTGGAAAACTGTAAACACAATAATACTAATAGCTATCCTATATTACTTCCTCAAAAAGCCTATAGCAAAGTTCTTCTCCGAAGGTATGAACGCAATTGTCAACAGATTTGAAAGCGCCAAGAAGGATAAAGAGGAAGCTTTATCACTACTAAAAGAAGCGGAGAGGAAATCGGAAGAGGCAAAAAAGGAAGCCCAGAAAATCCTCCTGATGGCTGAAGAACTTGCAGAAAGGGAGAAAAGTCAAATTATAGAAGAAGCTAAAGCAACAGCCGATAGAATAATAAAGACATCTAACGAGGAGATAGAAAGGGAAATTCAAAGGGCAAAATCTGAACTTCAAAACTATGCAGCCCTTAAAGCTATAGAACTTGCCCAGGAAAAGATTAAGGAGAAGATGAGCCCTAAAGTAAATAGCAAGATAATTGAATCAAACCTTTCTCAAATTGCTAAGGAGGGAGCCAGTTGAGGTTGGAAGTAAGGATAGCAAGGAGATATGCAAAAGCTTTAGCTGATGTCCTAAGCGACAAAAAACTCGAAAAAGTTTACGAAGAACTAAAAGGAATCTCCTCACTTTTCGATGAAAAGGCAATTAGGTACTTTAAAAGCCCAGTAGTACCTGCTGAAAGAAAAGTGGAACTTGCAAAAAGCATTATCACAAAGATTAAACCTTCAAAGGAACTTGGGAAAGTTATTATGATCCTTGCTGAAAAGGACAGATTGGGGCTGATAAAAGACTTTGAATCAGAATTTGAGAACTTTGTAAATATGAGACTTGGAAGGCTTAAAGCCGAAATCATTAGTGCGGAAACACTACCAGAAAAAACAGTTGAAACAATCAGGAAAAAGATGGAAGACCTGTTCAACAAGAAGATTGAAATTGAAACATCTATTGATCCCTCCATAATAGGCGGTTTCATAGTAAAAGTTGGAGATAGAGTGCTTGATGCTTCAATAAAAACACAGCTTGAAAACCTTAAAAAGCAATTATTGATTAAATAAACCTTAGAGCGAGGTGAAAGGATGCAGGTGAGAGCAGAAGAAATTTCAGAACTGATAAGGAAGCAGATTGAAGAGTTTGAGACATCTGTAAAGCTTGACGAAACAGGAATTGTTATCAAGGTTGGAGATGGCGTCGCAAGAGTTTACGGCCTCGAAAATGTTGAATATGGAGAGGTTGTTGAATTTGAAGATGGAACTGAAGGAATTGCATTTAACCTTGAAGAGGACAACGTTGGAGTCGTTCTTCTTGGAGAAGGAGAAGGAATAGTTGAAGGGGGAAAAGCAAAGAGAACTGGAAGGATTCTCGATGTTCCAGTTGGAGATGGACTAATAGGAAGAGTTGTTGATCCTCTCGGAAACCCACTTGATGGAAAAGGTAACATTGAATACTCGGAGAGAAGGGCAGTTGAACGTATTGCACCAGGACTTGTTACAAGAAAACCCGTTCATGAACCTTTGCAAACAGGGATTAAAGCTATTGATGCCCTTATCCCAATAGGAAGAGGACAGAGGGAGCTTATAATTGGTGATAGACAAACCGGAAAAACGACAATTGGCATCGACACGATACTAAACCAGAAAAGGGAAAACGTTATCTGCATTTACTGTGCAATAGGACAGAAAAGATCAACAGTTGCTCAAACTATTCAGCTGCTAAAAGAGCATGGAGCTATGGATTATACGATTGTTGTATCTGCTACAGCCTCAGATCCCGCTTCGCTTCAATACCTTGCTCCATTTGCAGCAGTAACAATTGCCGAATTCTTTAGAGATACCGGAAGATCTGCACTCATAATTTATGATGACTTATCAAAACAGGCTGTTGCTTACAGAGAGATGTCACTTCTCTTAAGACGTCCTCCAGGGCGTGAAGCTTATCCTGGAGATGTTTTCTACCTTCACTCAAGGCTTCTTGAAAGAGCAGCTAAGCTCAATGATAAACTTGGAGCAGGTTCTCTAACAGCACTTCCTGTTATCGAAACAAAGGCAGGAGATATTTCAGCTTACATCCCCACAAACGTTATATCAATTACAGATGGGCAGATATTCCTTGAAACCAACCTGTTTTACAAGGGACAGAGACCAGCAATTAGCGTTGGTCTTTCAGTTTCAAGGGTTGGAGGTGCTGCTCAAATAAAAGCCATGAAGCAGGTTGCAGGTAAATTGAGGCTTGAACTTGCAAGGTACAGGGAGCTTGAAGCTTTTGCCCAGTTTGCATCTGAACTTGACCCAGCAACAAGAGCGCAGCTTGAACGTGGAAGAAGGATGATGGAGCTATTGAAACAACCACCTTACAATCCAATTCCTGTTGAAAAACAAATTGTTGCTTTCTTTGCAGGAATTAACGGCTATTTAGATGACATTGAGGTTGAAGCAATAACTAAGTTTGAAAGAGAGCTCTACGCTTTTATGGATGCTAAATATCCAGAGATACTTTCCGAAATTCTTGAGAAAAAACAGCTTGATGATGAGCTTCAGAACAAGCTGCACTCTGCGATAAAAGAATTCAAAGCCACGTTCTCAGCTTGAGAGTGAGAGGTAGATAATGGCAAGCATGAGAGATATTAAGGCAAAGATAAAAAGCCTTAAAGGAACTATGAGAATAACTGCGGCCATGAAGGCCGTCTCTGCAGCGAAACTTAGAAAGGTTCAAACAGAGTTAAACCATGCAAGACCTTATGCTGATGTTATGAAGAAAATAGCTGAGGGACTTTACCTTAGAGGAAATGCTTACAGACATCCAATCTTCAAGATTAGGGATGTCTCAAGAATTGAGCTAATTGTTGTTAGCTCCGATAAGGGGCTTTGCGGAGCATTTAACGCTAACATCATTAGAGAAGTAAATAAGTTTTCAAAGAAGAACTTAGAGAAAGGAATTGATATCAACCTTACAACTCTTGGGAATAAAGCCTCCCTGTTCTTCACAAAGTATTCAGATCTGAAAGTCAGGAAAGAGTACAAAAACATATTCAGAAAGATAGGACCAGAGCTTGCCTCTGAAATCGGTGAAGACATATACCTTGGTTATATCTCAGAGTATTTTGATGAAGTTTACATCGTTTACAACAAGTTTGTTAACCCCCTGATTCAGGAAGTCACTTTTGAGAAGATGTTACCCCTCTCTGCCGAAACTGAAGAGGAGGCAATTCCGGAATACTTCATGACGCAAGATGAAACAGTAATCGAAAATGCTGTCAAAAGCTATATAAATGCATCCTTGCTTAAAGCATTCAAGGAATCCGAAACCTCAGAACATGCTGCAAGGATGACTGCAATGGATAATGCTACCAAAAACGCTGAAGACCTTATTCATAGGCTAACCTTAACGTATAACAAAGCAAGACAGGCTGCAATCACCAAAGAACTTATTGAAATTACAACTGCTATAGAAGCGATGAAATAAACAGGAGGATGAAATGGCAGAACACAAAGGGAAAATTGTTCAAATCGTTGGACCTGTAATAGATGTGGAGTTTCCTGATGGAAGATTACCAGAACTCTACCATGCACTCTTAATTCCAGAAATGAAGCAGATTACATGGGACGGGAAAATAGTTTCAGGAAAACTTTACATGGAGGTTTTCCAGCACCTTGGTGAGAACCGGGTAAGATGCGTTGCCTTTGGTGCAACAGAGGGACTGAAAAGAGGAATGGAAGTAATTGATACAGGAGATTACCTGAAAGTTCCTGTCGGTGATGCAACAAGGGGAAGGATCTTTAACGTTGTAGGTGAACCTGTTGATGACGCTGGACCAGTTGAAGCTGAAGAGTATTGGCCTATACACAGGGAAACTCCTCCCCTTACAGAACAGAAAGCCACAGCAGAGATTTTTGAGACAGGGATTAAAGTTATTGATCTCTTAGAACCATATGCAAAAGGAGGAAAGACTGGCCTTTTTGGTGGCGCTGGTGTTGGAAAGACAGTTCTCCTCATGGAGCTTATCCACAACGTTGCTATGAAACACGGAGGTTTCTCAGTTTTTGCAGGAGTCGGTGAAAGAACAAGGGAAGGTACAGACCTCTGGCTTGAGATGAAGGAATCTGGAGTTTTACCAAATACTGTCCTTGTTTACGGTCAGATGAACGAACCTCCAGGAAACAGGTGGCGTGTTGCCATGACTGGTGTTACAATGGCTGAATACTTCCGTGATGTCCAGGGAAGAGATGTCCTTTTCTTCGTTGACAACATGTTCAGATTCATACAGGCTGGTTCAGAAGTTTCAGCTCTACTTGGAAGAATCCCTTCAGAAGTTGGTTACCAGCCAACTCTCGCTACAGAAGTTGGAGCAATTCAGGAAAGGATTACATCCACATCAAAAGGATCAATTACATCTGTTCAGGCAATCTACGTTCCTGCTGACGACTTCACAGATCCGGCACCGTTTACTTTGTTTGCACACCTTGATGCTACCACTGTTCTTTCAAGGGGACTTGCGGAGCAGGGAATTTACCCCGCTGTTGATCCTCTTGAATCAACATCAAGAATGCTCGCACCTGAAATAGTCGGAGAAAGACACTACAGAGTCGCTAGGGAAGTTCAAAGGTACCTTCAGAGATACAAAGAGCTCCTTGAAATCATTGCCATCCTCGGTATGGAAGAACTTTCGGAGGAAGATAAGCTTGTTGTCCATAGAGCAAGGAGAATACAGCTATTCCTCACTCAACCTTTCCACGTTGCTGAGGTATTTACAGGAATGAAAGGTAAGTACGTTACTGTTGAAGAAACAATTGATGGATTTGAGAAGATAATAAGCGGTGAACTTGATCACCTTCCAGAAAACGCATTCTACATGGTTGGAAACATAGATGAAGCAATTGAAAAGGGTGAAAAACTCTTGAAAGAAGCTGAAGCAAAAGCTTCTTAAGGAGCAAGAAAATGACAAGCATTGAACTACACATAGCTTCCCTGTCAGGTAAGCAGATAAAGGCAAGTGTAAAAGAAGTTTACGTTGAAACAGCCGATGGTGTTGTTGGCGTTCTTCCTGGACATCAACCCGAATTCTACTCGGTAGGAGCTGGAACGGTAAAGTATATAGATGAAGATGGTAAAGAAGGGGAAACTGTTGTTTACGATGGATTTGTCCAGATTGAACCCTATGCTGTTAGAATTGGAGTTAAGGATATAGTTAAGCCATCCGAGATAAACGTTCAGGAAATTAAAGCAGAAATAGAAAATCTCAAAGCGAAGGTTGAAGGTTTATCGGAAGAGGAATCTGAGAAAATCTCAGAAATAGAAAAAGAGATTGAGAAACGGGAATCACTCATTTCAAAGGCTACGGCTCAGTCGTAGCCTTTAATTCTTGAGGGAAATTTGAGGGTAGCCTTTTTAGGCGATATCGTTGGAAAACCGGGAAGGAAAGCGGTAAAGATCTGGTTAGAGAAGAACAGAACAAAGATTGATCTTTGCATAGCAAATGGGGAAAATGCCGCTGCTGGCTTTGGAATAACCAGAAAAGTAGCTGAAGAGATTTTATCCTATGGAGTTAACGTAATAACCGGGGGAAACCACATCTGGGATAAAAAGGAGATTTTTGAGTTTATTGACCAATACCCAATACTAAGACCACTAAACTATCCTGAAGGAACTCCAGGAAAAGGCCTCATAACGTTGAATATAAATGGCATTCCTGTAACCATCATAAACCTAATGGGAAGGGTTTTCCTTGAATGTCTTGACAATCCATTTAAGAGATTTGATGAAGTATTTAAGAGCTTAAACAGCAAAATAGTTATTGTTGATTTCCACTCAGAAGCAACATCAGAAAAACAAGCATTTGGTTACTATGTTGATGGAAGGGCAACTGCCGTATTCGGAACGCATACACATGTGAGAACATCTGACCTTAGAACTCTTGAAAAGGGAACTCTTTACATATCGGATGCTGGAATGTGTGGTGCTCTTGACTCAGTAATTGGAATGAATAAAAAGGAAGGAATTGAAAGGTTTGTTAATCAGTTGCCTGTAAAGTTTACAGTTCCCAAGAAACCAAAAAGGATACAGGTTTCAGGTATAATGTTTAACATATCACCAGATGGGAAAGTTAACGACTTTGAACCCGTTTACG
The DNA here is from genome assembly GCA_964545225.1 of uncultured bacterium. Classification (GTDB taxonomy): domain Bacteria; phylum Aquificota; class Aquificia; order Desulfurobacteriales; family Desulfurobacteriaceae; genus CAZJFY01. Next base: position 15,150 of record CAZJFY010000004.1, read on the forward strand.
AAGTTTACGAAAGGGGAGAAGATGGCAATTATACTTGATGGGAGAAAGCTCTCTCAAAAGATAAGAAAGAAGATAAAGGAGGAAATAGATCTCTTAAAGGAAAAAGCTGGCAGGAAACCAAAGCTTGCAGTAATACTTGTTGGGGATGACCCTGCAAGCAAGATATACGTAAAGAACAAGGAAAAAGCATGTGAATCAGTCGGCATTGAAGCCTTAAATTTTCATGAACCTTCCAATCTAACCCAAGAGGAACTTGAAGACCTTGTATTCAAGCTAAATAGAAGAGAAGACGTTGACGGAATTCTGATTCAACTTCCACTACCTGAAGGGCTTGATTGTAGAAGAGTAATAAACCTTGTTGATCCAGATAAGGATGTTGACGGTTTTCATCCAGTAAACGTGGGTAACTGCCTCATAGGTACGTATGAAGAAGGATTAATGCCATGTACACCTGCCGGTGTTATGAGAATGTTAAGCGAGTACAAAATAGACCTGAAGGGGAAAAACGCAGTTATGGTTGGTGCAAGCAACATTGTTGGTAAACCTCTATCCTGCATGATGGTAAATGCTGGAGCTACAGTATGCACTTGCCACATTTACACCGATGATGTTAAATCATACACATCAAGAGCGGATATAATCTGCGTTGCAACAGGCGTTCCTCACCTTATAAAACCTGATATGGTTAAAAGGGGAGCAGTTGTAATAGACATTGGTATAAGCAGAGTTAATGGTAAAATCGTTGGTGATGTGGATTTTAATGGCGTAATAGATAAAGTTTCAGCTATAACGCCGGTTCCAGGAGGAGTTGGCCCTATGACTATAACCATGCTTCTTTTAAACACATTAAAAGCTTACAAGAAAAGAAACACATTAACATAAGGAGATATCCGTTGAAATTCGTTCCCTATATAAAACTACAAGACTGCATTGGTTGTGGAATTTGTGTTGAAGTTTGCCCAGTATCTGTGTTCGTTATGAGTACAGACAAAGCTGTTGTAATGTACCCCGAAAAATGCACAGGTTGTAAGCTTTGTGTTGAAAACTGCCCTACAGGTGCAATTGATTTAAAACCAACGGATTAGGAGGAATATTGCTCTGGTCAATCTACATCTATTCTCTTGTTCTGTGGGTTGGTTCTATTTTCTTCCTTCTCTCTACATGCATTCCAACAACGTTTAAAGCCTTTAAAGAACCAGAAGCGTTCAAATTTATAGACCTCATTCTACCGAGATACTTCAACATAAGCTTCCTGTTCGGAATTGCTGCACTCATTAGTTTCTACATCCTTACAAAAAACGTACTTGGTATTATTTCCACCATTAACATATCCCTCCTCCTTCTTGCAAATGCTATAAATCTAATAAATGGATTGTTTATCTTTCCAAAAGCAAGTAAAAAGAGAATTGCTGCAATTGAAGCCTTTTACAAGACGGGAGAACTAAACCTTCCTACATCCTGTAAGATATCAGCAGCCCTAAACACAGCAGTTCTCATCACTTGTCTCTTAATTACTGGTATTACTTCAACTCTTACAAGAATTTAGGTTCCAATTTCCCAGGAGCTCAGATATTCAACCTGTTCTTCTGTAAGCTTATCTATCTTAATTCCCATAGCATTAAGCTTCATCTCTGCAACTAATCTATCAATTTTCCCCGGGACAACATAAACCTTTGATTCCAAAGTATCTCCCTCTTTTACAAGATATTCAGCAGAGAGCGCTTGATTGGCAAAACTCATATCCATAACGGAAGCAGGATGCCCCTCCGCAGATGCAAGGTTTATAAGTCTACCTTCAGCAAGAAGGTATATTCTCCTGCCATCTTTTAGCGTATACTCATCGACAAACTCCCTTATCCTTCTCCTGTTCTTGGAAATCCTCTCAAGAGCCGGAATGTCAATCTCTACATTGAAATGTCCAGAATTTGAAACTATGGCTCCATCCTTCATAAGGTTGAAGTGCTCTTCCCTGATAACGTTTATATTGCCCGTAACCGTGCAAAATATATCTCCCTCTTTTGCAGCATCAACCATAGGCATAACTCTAAAACCATCCATCTTAGCTTCTATTGCCTTTATAGGGTCAACTTCAGTTACTATAACATCAGCTCCCATCCCTTTTGCTCTCATTGCAAGCCCTTTACCACACCATCCATAACCGGCAACTACGAAAACAGAACCTGCAATAAGCCTATTTGTAGCCCTAATAATCCCATCAATTGTAGACTGTCCTGTCCCATACCTGTTATCAAAAAGGTGTTTTGTTAACGCTTCATTCACAGCTATTACTGGATATTTTAAAGCACCATCTTTTGCCATTGCTTTTAGCCTGATAACCCCAGTTGTTGTTTCTTCCGTTCCCCCAATAACGTTTTCAATTAATTCCCCATGCTCTTTATGAAGTGTTGATATGAGATCAGCTCCATCATCCATTGTAATGTTAGGTTTACTCATTAAAACAGCTTCTATGTGTTTATAGTAAGTTTCCTCATCTTCCCCTTTTATAGCAAAAACAGGGATATCGTAATGCTTAACAAGTGCAGCTGCAACATCATCCTGTGTTGACAGGGGATTGGAAGCGCAAAGGTAAACTTCCGCTCCGCCATCCTTTAAAGTTCTCATAAGGTTTGCTGTTTCCGTTGTTACATGAAGGCATGCCCCTATCCTTATACCTCTAAGGGGTTTCTCCTCCTTAAACCTCTGGCTAATATTCTTTCTCAAAACTGGCATATCCATTTCTGCCCACTCTATTCTGTCCTTACCAACATCGGCAAGGGAAAGGTCTTTAACGTGAAATTCCACTGTTACCTCCTTATAAATTTCTTAATAGCCTCATAAATTTCTGGCAACCTTTTAATGAGGACTTGAATTCTCCTCCACTCCTTTATCGGAACAGCAGGACTGCCTCCATATATACCAGGAGATAAGAGATCCTTTGACACGCCTGACTTTGCAGCAACTGTGATATTGTTTCCTATCCTTAAGTGACCGGCTATCCCAACCTGACCAGCAAGAGTTACGTTATCACCGATAACTGTACTCCCTGAAATTCCAACTTGAGAAACTATGAAGCAATTTCTACCAATTTTAACGTTATGGCCAACCTGAACCAAATTATCGATCTTTGTTCCTGAACCTATTACTGTATTCCCTATAGTTCCCCTATCTATTGTTGTGTTTGCACCAATCTCAACAAAATCACCAATTTCTACAGCTCCAACTTGCGGAATTTTCTCTATCCTTCCGCTTTCTCTGCTAAAAGCGTATCCGAAACCATCAGAACCTATAACCGCTCCACTGTGAATCCTAACCCACTTCCCAATCCTTACTCCGGAGTAGATACAGGCATTTGCAAATATAACTGTTCCCTCGTCTATAAAACAATTATCCCCTATATAAACACCCGGAAAAATCCTTACATTATCCTTAATGACTGTGTTTTCACCAACGTAAACATTCTCACCAATGTAAACACCATCTCCTATCATAGAGGTCTCGGAGATTTTTGACCTATCAGAAATCCCTGGAGCAGGAAGCTCCTCTGGATAGAAAATCCTCAGGAGCTTACCAAATGAAACGTAGGGTTCTCTACAAACAAGCTGTGATATACCAATATCTACTGGACTACCAACAATAATCGCTGATGCTTTCGTTGTTTTCAGGAATTTGTGATATTTGGGATTTGCCAGAAAGGTGATATCACCTTCAGAAGCATTCTGTATTTCGGCAACTCCCTTTACTTTCGTTTCAGGATTTCCTACTAACTGGCAACCAAGCAATTCTGCCAGTTCTCTTAAAGTATACTCCATCTACTTTACCTGACTATCATAGAGCTTTATTATCTTATCAGTGATATCATATTTTGGGTCTGCAGAAATTATCCCAGCCTCACTTTTTTCAACGATGTAGGGTATGTTTTGCTCTTTTCTATAGTTGTTAATCAACTTAACAACGTCATTTATTATCTGATAAGTATACTGCCTTTCAAGATTTGCTATATCAGCTCTGCTATCCTGCTGAAACCTTTGAAGATCTCTAATCTTCTGCTGAAGCTGATTCTCCTTTTCCGTCCTTGCTTTAGCACTTAGAACTGGGCTTGAAAGTTCCTTTTTCAAATTCTCAATCTCCTGCTGCATTCTCTTTATCTTTTCCTGAACCTCCCTGACCTTAGACTCCAGAATGGACTTTGCCTGTTTTCCTTTTGCTGAATTGTTAAGTATTTTCTGCATGTTAACGTAATAAATTGCAAAATTTTCTGCCTTAGCAGTTCCAAAAACTACCAAGAATACAAGGAAAAAAATGAGTTTCTTCATCCTTACCTCCAATTTAGAAGTATGTCCCCATTCCAAAGTGCCATTCCGAGGCATCTTCACCGCTCTTCCTGTCAAGCTTGAATCCCCAATCAAACCTAATTGGACCCATTGGAGTCATCACTCTTATACCAACACCTGCTCCCTCTCTTAAATCACCAAGATTCACCGTATCCCACCATCCTGCACCAACATCAAGAAAAGCAATTATTCTAAGCATCTTCATAACATCATAACCAAGTTCAAAGTTGAGGATAAACTCCCTATTGGCACCTTCAGGATCCCCATTCTTATCCTTCGGACCAGCTTCACCCCATTTAAATCCTCTTACAGAGTTGTCACCTCCAACGTAGAACCTGTAATCAATAGGAACCCTTTTCGTTCCTCCCAAAGCATCAGCATACCCTGCCCTTGCGTGAACAGAAGCAACAAAAGGTAAATTAAAATCAACCGGAAGGTTGTTAAGGTTATAGTAGTAGGAAGCATCTCCAACTATGCTATAAAAGTCTTCATCTCCACCAAAAGCTGTCCCGGCAAGACGACCTCTTACTGAAAAGTAAGAACCTTTATGAGGTAAAAATCTATTATCTCTCAAATCCCTTGAAATGAAGGCTGAAACCATGCTTATATTCCTTGTCCCTTCTTCATCTTTAACAATTGAAGGAGCATCCTCATCAATATCTGAAATCTTATTTCTTTCAAACGCATATCCACCACCAACTGACCAGTCCTCCCAAATCCTCCTTGAAACACCTACTGAAAAACCGATCTTGTGAGTTGTATAGGTAAAGTATTCATTCCTGTGGTTGTAGAGTGATAAGCTCAAGGTTTGAGGTTTATCAAGCCACCATTTATGAGAGTAGTTTAAATCAAAATACGCCACCCTTGAACCTAACTGAACTGATGCAGAACCTGAATCACCCGTTCCAAATAAGTTACCCTTACTAACCGAAACCATACCAACGAGCTTGGAAACTGAACTGTAACCAGCTCCTACTGAAAACATCCCAGTAAGCCTTTCAGTGACATCGACATCAAGATCAACTTTATTGCCTGAAATTTTGGGTTTCACATCAACGTTCTCAAAGTAACCCGTGTTAAACAACCTCCTCACAGATCTTTCAAGTCTTACCGTATTGAAAATCCCCGTTTCGTAAAGATCAAGTTCCCTTCTTATCGTTCTATCGCGAGTAGAAACATTCCCCTTAATATTAATGTTTCTAACGTAAGCCCTTTCCCCTTCATATATCTTAAAGACCACATCTGCAATATGCTCCTTTTTATTGATTGATATTTGAGGATCTGCTTTTGTA
>CAZJFY010000005.1:0-19849 GCA_964545225.1 uncultured bacterium
GCTTGAAACTGCTGAAGAGAAGTTCAAGTACATGGATAGAATACTTCCTGAAGCATTCGCGGCTGTCAGGGAAGCTTCTAAGAGGACTATAGGTTTAAGGCATTACGATGTTCAGCTTATTGGCGGAATTGTTCTTCATCAGGGTAAGGTTGCAGAGATGAAAACCGGTGAAGGTAAGACCCTGGTTGCGACCCTTCCTGTATATTTAAATGCTCTTGCAGGAAAAGGTGTTCACGTTGTAACAGTTAACGATTACCTTGCAAAGAGAGACGCTGAATGGATGGGACCAGTTTATAACTACCTTGGAATATCTGTTGGTTATCTTCAAAATGATATGGAGAAAGACGATAGGAAAAAGGCGTACAATAGTGATGTTACTTATGGGACAAATAGTGAATTTGGCTTTGATTATTTAAGGGATAACATGGCATTTTCCCTTGATGAAAAGGTTCAGAGAGATCTCTTTTATGCAATAGTTGATGAAGCTGACTCTATACTTATTGATGAGGCAAGAACCCCTCTCATTATATCTGGTCCTTCTGAAGAGAATATAGACATCTATTACATTGCAGATTCTATTGTCAGGAAGCTTAAGAAAGACAGAGATTTTACAGTTGATGAAAAAACAAAGACAGCAGTTTTAACAGATGAGGGGATAAGGAAAGTTGAGGATATGGTTTCAAAGATGGTTGATATTAAGGATTTCAACCTTTTTGATCCAAAGTTTTCAGATCTCCTTCATGGAATCATTCAGTCTCTGAGAGCGCATCATCTGTTCAAGAAAGACATTGATTACGTTGTAAGTGATGGGAAAGTCGTTATTGTTGACGAGTTTACAGGAAGGATTATGCCAGGTAGGAGATGGAGTGATGGACTTCATCAAGCCGTTGAGGCTAAAGAAAAGGTTAAAATAGAGGCGGAAAATCAAACGCTTGCAACAATTACCCTTCAAAACTACTTCAGGCTTTATGAGAAGCTTGCAGGAATGACGGGGACAGCAGAAACAGAAGCGGAAGAGTTGAAAGAAATTTACGGACTTGATGTTATTGTAATTCCTACGAATAAGCCAGTTATAAGGATAGACCATCCTGATGTTATATATAAGACTCAAAAGGCTAAGTTTAATGCGGTTGTTAAAGAGATAGAGGAGAACTATAAAAAGGGTAGGCCTGTTCTTGTTGGTACAAGCTCAATAGAGACTTCTGAGTACCTTTCAAGTCTTTTGAGGAGGAAAAAAATACCTCATCAGGTTCTTAATGCGAAGTACCACGAGCGAGAAGCTGAGATTGTTGCTCAGGCTGGAAGGCTTAAGGCTGTGACGATAGCGACAAACATGGCTGGAAGGGGTACGGATATACTTCTTGGAGGAAATCCAGATTTCCTTGCGAAAAAAGAGCTTAAGAAGAGGGGAATTACCCCCGAAAAGGTAGGAGAGGAAAAGTATCAAGAGGAGTACAAGAAAGCTTATGAGAAGTATAAGAGGATAACGGATGAGGAAAAGAAAAAAGTGATAGAACTTGGTGGGCTTTACATAATAGCTACTGAAAGGAACGAAGCAAGGCGTATTGACAACCAGTTAAGGGGGCGTTCTGGAAGACAGGGAGATCCTGGAGAAACGAGGTTCTTCCTTTCTCTTGAGGATAACCTACTCAGGCTTTTCGGTTCCGACAGGATAAAGAGAATGATGGAGATAATGAACGTGCCAGATGATGAGCCAATAACTCATAAAATGGTTTCTAAAGCTCTTGAGAATGCTCAGAGAAGAGTTGAGCAGCAGAATTTCCAGATAAGGAAAAGGCTCCTTGAGTATGATGAGGTTTATAACGTTCAGAGGAAAGTCATATATGAGCAAAGGAACCAGCTTCTTGAAGGACAGGACTTTAGGGATGATGTTATCTATATGATTGAGGAAGTTGCAAGGGAAATGGTTGACAGTTTTGCTCCCGAAAATATCCTTCCTGATGAGTGGGACTTAAAAGGGCTTTCAAAGACGCTTTCTGCAAGATTTGGAATGGATTTTGATATTCCTGAAAGCTATGAAGAGCTTTCAAGCCTGAACGTTAAGGACGTTATTGATGATAGGGAAAAGCTTGTTAAACTTATTTCAGAAAGGCTTATAGAGGAGTACGAGGAGAAAGAAAAGCTTGTTGGAAATGCTCAGATGAGAGAAGTTGAAAGGATGATAATGCTTCAAGCTCTTGACCATTACTGGAGACAGCACCTTCTCGCTCTTGATCACATCAAAGAAAGCATTGGATGGAGAGGCTATGGGCAGAAGGATCCAATTGTTGAATTCAAGAAAGAGGCCTTTCACCTGTTTAAGGAACTGATATCAAACATTCAGAATGCAACTGTTGATGGTATGTTTAACTACTTTAAGTTCGTTGAAACTCAAATTGAAAGTGAAAAAGTTTAGTGTGATAAAATAGGTATTGCATAGGGAGGGAACCAGGTGAGGGTACTTTTTGTATGCCTGATATTTTTTATGTCAATGACCTCTGCTTATGGAAGTCTCTATACAGTGAAAAGAGGGGATTCCCTTTATAAAATCGCAAAGAAGTTTAGAACATCTATAAGAACCATTAAAAGGTTAAATGGATTGAGGAGTTCAAGGATAAGACCGGGCCAGAGATTAATAGTTCCTGGAAGGGTTAAGAAACCTAAGAAAAGTGTGGAAACCATACATATTGTTAAAGGAGCTGCTCAAAGGGAGCTTGAGAGGGCAAGTTTGATTCAAGATTACGTCTTAGAGGGTTCTGAGGTTCAATCTGTGATAAACAGGGTTGATATTGAATCTCAGGTGCTTTCAGAGGCAATTTCTTCTCCTTTATCTGTTGATACTGTTGATAACTGGAATCTTTCAATTCTCAATGTACCGGAGTACAGGGGAAGGTTCCTCTCTTTCATCTCACGAGTAATTTCTGAGTTAAAATCAACTCCTTATATATTTGGGGGTGGCGATAGGAAAAGAGGGCTTGATTGTTCATCATTTACCATGTTTATATATAAAAAGTTTGGTGTCGAACTACCCAGAACTGCAAGGGGACAGTATGCAGTAGGAGTTCCTGTTAATAGGAATGATTTAAAAGTTGGTGACCTTGTTTTCTTCAGAACCTATGCTAAATTCCCTTCACATGTTGGCATTTACATTGGAGATGGTAAGTTTATACACTTTTCATCTTTTTATCATGGGCTTTCAATATCAAGTCTTGACGATAAGTATTTCAAGAGGAGGTATATAGGAGCAAGGAGAGTTTTAAGTGAAAAAGTGATAAAAGAGATAGCAGCATCTACCGATGAAAACAAAATAAAAATAGATTAATAAATGAGGAGGTGTGCGATGAACATGGGACAGCTTGCGAGGTTGGTGGTTTGCCTATTTGCACTCTTTTCCTTTAACTTTGCACAGGCTAAGGTCTCTGAGCAGGATTTTAAAGTTGTTGAATCTATTGAGAGGGTTATTGAACATGTTTCAGAGAAAGTAAAGCCAGCAGTTGTTAACATAAGCACTGTTTCAACGGTAAGGGTTGTCCATCCTGCAATTCCACCTGAATTCAGGGATTTCTTCCGTGAGTTTGGATTTCCATTTCCTGAAATGCCTCAAGAATATAAAACAAGATCATTAGGCTCAGGGTTTATCGTTAAAGTTGATGATGGCTGGGCGTATATCTTGACAAACAATCACGTTATAGCAAGGGCTGATAAGATTAAAGTTAAGCTCTCAAATGGAGACACTTACAGAGCAAAGGTCGTGGGCAGAGATCCTAAAACGGACGTTGCAGTAATAAAGATTAAAGTTGGGGATAGGAAAGTTTCAGTCGTTGAGTTAGGAGATTCTGACTCAATTAAGATTGGAGATTTTGTTATTGCAGTTGGAAATCCTTATGGACTTAACTGGACTGTCACCCATGGAATAATCTCAGCAAAGGGAAGACACGGGCTTGGATTGAATCCGATAGAGAATTTTATACAGACCGATGCAGCAATTAACCCCGGAAACAGTGGTGGTCCCCTTTGCGATATTCATGGTAGAGTTATTGGAATAAACACGGCTATTGTTAGGAACGCTCAAGGATTAGGTTTTGCTGTTCCCATAAATATTGCGAAGAAAGTTATGAGTGATATTCTGAAGTACGGCAAGGTGATAAGAGGATGGCTTGGGGTTTACATTCAGGATTTAACGCCTGAGCTTGCAAGTAAGTTTTCTATAAAATCAGGAGTTCTGGTAACAAAGGTTATGAAGGGAAGTCCTGCTGATAAAGCCGGTATTAAAAGCGGAGATATCATAGTGAAGTTTAATGGGAAACCTGTTAAGAGCGTTTCTGATCTCCAGCTTATGGTAATAAGCACAAAACCTGGCAGCAGGGTTCCTGTTGTTATAGTGAGGGATGGAAAGTATAAACATGTTACCGTGAGAATTGGTAAAATGAAGGAAGAGGTAGTTGCTTCCAAGGCTTCTTCAATGTACGGGTTCACAGTTCAGGACTTAACGGATGAGTTAAAGGAGAAGCTTGGAGTTCCTAAACACGTTAAAGGTGTTGTTGTAACTGAGGTTAAACAGGGTTCTCCTGCTGATGAAGCTGGTTTGAAGGAAGGAGATATTATCGTTAAAGCAGGCACCGTTCCAAGGGATATGGTTAAAGTTAAAAGCAAGGAAGACCTTTTTGAAGTAATGAAAAAGGCTGGAGATAAAGGCATTCTTCTTAAAGTTTTGAGAGGAGATGCTGTCCTGTACGTTGTGATTAAGCCTGAAGATTAATTGGGAGGTTTAATGGTAGAGAAGGAGTTTCTTTTCGATGAAAATGACGAATTTGATATTGAAGGGCTTTCTCCTGAGGAGAAGGAGATATTCGCATCTGAAATAGATCCTGAACTCATTGAATCCTTTGTTCCAGATAGGGATTCTCTTGATGCTTTTTTAAAAGCCATTTCTAAAATTCCTCTTCTTACAAGGGAAGAGGAACTTGAATATGCAAAGAAGGCAAAAGCAGGAGATAAGAAAGCTCTTAAAAAGCTAATTGAGTCAAACCTCAGGTTTGTTGTTAGCGTTGCGAAGAAGTACCTTGGGTGTGGATTACCCCTTCATGACCTGATTGCTGAAGGACTTTTAGGTTTAATTGAGGCTGCAAGGAGGTTTGATCCTGATAAAGGTGTAAAGTTCATCTCATATGCTGTGTGGTGGATAAGGCAGTCAATAATGCAGGCACTTGCGCAACAAACAGGAGCCGTTAAGATCCCTGTTAAACAGGCGGTTCTCGTTAATAAAATAACAAGGTCTTACGGTGAATTGCTTAAGAAGCTTGGAAGGGAACCAACCACGGAGGAGCTTGCAGAGTATCTTGGAATGGAACCTAAGGATATTGAAAGGTTAACAACTGTATGCCAGTTGCCCCTTTCGCTTGATACGCCAATTGGAGAGGAAGAGGATATAACTTTTAAGGATTTCCTTAAAGGAGCTGGAACTGCCGAAGTTGAGGAAAAGGTTGTCCATGAAGAGTTAAAACAGAACATTAAGGAAATGCTTGAGCAGTTAACGCCTCAGGAGAAAAAGATAATAATAATGAGATTTGGGCTTGGTGGTGAGGAGCCGAAAACTTTAAGGGAAATTGGAGAGAAGCTTGGCATAAGCAGGGAGAGGGTAAGGCAGCTTGAAACAAGAGCGAAGAAGAAGATGAAAGAACAGGCTTTGAAAAAGAAACTACAGGTATTCTTAAATTGATTTTAGGGTGAGCTTAAGCTCACCCTTTTACTTCCAATTTCTCTTTTCAACCATGTAATAGATGACGGGTATAACCACAAGAGTAAGTGTTGTTGATGCGAAGACTCCGAACATTAGCGATATAGCAAGCCCTTCAAATATCGGATCTGTAATAATTACGAAAGCTCCAACTATTGCAGCTGCAGCGGTTAGGACAATTGGCCTGAACCTTACTGCTCCGGCTTCAATGATAGCATCAACTATGTTCTTTGCTCCTTCCTCCTTTCTCATAAGGATGAAGTCAACAAGGATTATAGAGTTTCTAACCACTATGCCGGCAAGGGCAATGAAGCCGATCATTGATGTTGCAGTAAAGTATGCGAGTTTCCCTTTTATAAGGCTCACAAGCCAATGACCAGGGACAATTCCAACCATTGTTAATGGAATAGGTGCCATGATTATCATTGGAAGTATGAATGATTGGAATTGACCAACTATTAAAAGATATATGAGGATAAGAGCAACTATGAATGCTGCTCCCATATCCCTAAATGTCTCATAGGTTATCTGCCACTCTCCATCCCACTTCATCATCGGTTTAAAGTCATTTTGAGGGATAAATGGCGGGATGAAGGAATACTCAAGTTTATATCCATCTGGTAGTGGTTTGCTTTTGAGGTAATTGTTGATTTCAAGGATTGGATATATGGGAGCTTCATACTTTCCTGAAACGTCGGCAATTACGTATGAAACTGGATGTAAGTTCTTGTGGTAGATGGTTTTATCAGCAAGGACTTTTTTCACAGTTGCTATCTCTTTTAACGTTATAGTTCTTCCCTTCAAGTTCATTACAGGAATGTTCAAGATATCGTCAATGTTCGTTCTGCTTTTTCTTGGAACTCTTAAGAATATTGATACAGGGTCAGCTTCATTTTCGACGTGAGCAAGGCTTACAGTTGCTCCGTTTATTGCCATGCTTACAGTTTTTACTATTAGTTCCTCTGGTATACCGGATTTTCTTGCTTTTTCCCTATTTACTCTTATCTCGTATTTATAGTAGTCATCGTCAATCATTGTATCTATATCAACAACACCTTCAGCTTTTCCAAATATTGATTCAACTTCTCTTGCAATTTTCCTTCTTACGGAATCGTTCTGGCCGTAAATTTCTGCAGTGAGGACTGAAAGAACAGGAGGTCCTGGAGGTACTTCCACAATTTTAACGTTAGCTCTTGGATCAACACTTCTTGCAACTTCCTGAATTTTTTCCCTTTCTTCCTTTGCAATGTCATGGGATTGTCTTTCCCTTTCATGTTTATCTATAAGGTTAATTCTAATATCAGCGACGTTGCTCCCTTTCCTTAAGAAGTAGTGTCTAACAAGTCCATTGAAATCAAAAGGAGATGCTGTTCCAACGTAAGCTTCAAAATCTGTAACTTCAGGAATGGTTGAGAGGTAATTCGTTATTGCTTTAACAACCCTTGCAGTATCTTCAAGTGTTGTTCCTTCTGGCATGTCAACAACAACCTGAAATTCGCTTTTGTTGTCAAATGGAAGCATTTTAACGACAACGTCCTTCGTGTAGAACATGGCAACCGCACCAATCATTAAGAGACCAACGATTGAAAGGAAAACCCATCTTTTGAATCTTGAAAGGAGGAGCGGTTTAACAAGCTTGTTGTAAATCTTAAATGTTCTTGTTTCTTCAAGCTTCAGTTTCTCCTTTTCCTCTTCAACTTCTTTTCTCAGCAGGTAGTAAGTAGCCCATGGTGATATAACGAAGGCAACTATTAGCGAAAAGAACATTGCTGTTGATGCGTTAACGGGAATTGGTCTCATGTATGGTCCCATCAATCCCCTAACAAATCCCATTGGTAAAAGGGCTGCTATGACGGTAAAGGTCGCAAGGATTGTAGGGTTTCCTACTTCAGCTACAGCCCTTATTGCAGCTTGAAGCGGAGGAAGTTCCTTGAGCTTAAAGTGTCTATGAATGTTTTCAACAACAACTATGGCATCATCAACGAGGAGACCAAGTGTGAAAATAAGTGCAAAAAGGGTTACTCTGTTTAGTGTATATCCTGTTATGAGATCAACAAAGAGGGTGAGTGCAAGCGTTGTTGGAATTGCTAAAGAGACAACGAGAGCTTCTTTTGCTCCAAGGGTAAGACCAATGAAAATAACAACAGCAATAACTGCAACGCCAAGGTGGAACATGAGTTCATCAAACTTGTCCTCTGCAGTCTTACCGTAGTCTCTCGTTAAGGTTACGTGGACGTCGTTTGGTATAAGGTTTTCTTTTATCTCTTCAAACTTCTCAAGTATATGGTCAGCTACAACAACAGCATTTGTTCCTCTTTTCTTGGAAATTGCAACAGTTATTGCGGGAAACTGGTTTCCATTTTTCTCTATGAACTCCTTTGATACTCCTTTCTTTTCACTGTTAGGCCCAAATCCTATCCAGACATAGTTATCGGGATCCTTAGGAGCATCGGTAACATTGGCAACGTCTTTCAAGTAAACGGGTTTCCCCCTGTATACTGCAACAACAAGGTTTCTCAGATCATCAATGTTTTTTATGAAATTGCCAGATTCAACAGGGAATTCTGTGTCGTTTTCAATAACACTTCCTGAAGGGAGTTTAGAATTTGCGCTCTCTATTGCTTGAGCTATCTGGAGAAGTGAAACGTTGAAGCTTTTGAGCTTTTCTGGATTAACTAAGACTTTAAATCTTCTTGGGTCTCCACCGATTACCCATGATTTTGAAACATCCTCAACCTGCTTAAGTTTTAGGCAGAGTTCCTTCCCTATTCTCCTCAACTCATAAGGTGTTTTTGATTTGCTCCATAAGGTTAGAGTTACAATGGGAACGTCATTAATATCTTTCGGCTTCACAAGAGGCATCATAGCCCCTTTTGGTAGGAGATCCATGTTTGACATAATCTTGTTGTAGAGCTTTACAAGTGCGTCCTCCATGTTTTCGCCAACTTTGAACCTTGCAATTATTAAGGACATTCCAGGCTTGGATATGGAGTAAACGTAATCCATTCCCTTTATTTCCCATATAACCTTTTCAAATGGTGTTGTTATTTGCCTTTCAACTTCTTTTGATGATGCGCTCGGGTAGGGAATGAATATATCAACCATTGGAACGACAATCTGTGGTTCTTCCTCCTTTGGAGTAAGAACAATAGCAGCAAGTCCTATGAGCAAGGAAGCTACAAGGAAAAGTGGGGTTAGCTTTGAAGTTATAAAATCTTTTGTTATTTTCCCTGCTATTCCAAGTTTAAATTTCTCCATAGTATTCACTCCTCAACTTTTGCTCCATCAGTTAAGTTTTCAATTCCTGAAACTGCTATTCTCTCTCCCTTTCGAATTCCAGAAAGAATCTGAACTTTTCCATCCACAATCTTGCCTGTCTTGACCAATCTTAGATGCGCTATGTTTGATTCATCTATGACAAATACATACTCAAGAGATCCTACTCTGTAAATTGCACTTTCTGGAACAAAAATAGTTTTCCTTAACTTCCCCTTCATGGAAATTTCTGCATAGCTTCCTGGCATGATATTTGAAGAATCCTGTATTCTTACTTTTATGCCGAACTTATGCGTTATAGGATCTGCACTTCTTTCTACCTCAATAACTTTTCCCTTGAGCTTTCTCCCATTGATTTCTAAACTTACGTTATCTCCTACTTTAACCTTTCCAAAGTAGGATTCATCAATTGAGGCATAAACCTTTAGAGGTTCAGATCCAATTTCAAAAATTGGAGTTTTAGGAGATGCTAAATTTCCTTTATCAATCAGTCTTTTCAGGACGTATCCATTTACTGGTGATTTTAGGTACGTGTATGATAAGTAGGCAGAAGCTTTTGATAAATCTGCCGTTATCTGTTGTTTCCTTGAGAGAAGCTGTTTTCTTTTAGCCTTAACTTCCTCTTTTTTCGCTACTGCAGCCATATACTGGGCTTTTGCAGCTTTGTAAGCGGTTTCAACTTCGTCAAACCTTTGCTTTGAGACAGCTTCCTCATCTAAAAGTTTCTTAAATCTATTGTAAGTCTTTTCTGCAAGCTCAAGGTTTGCTTTTGCTGCTTTTATGTGTTCATTTACTTCGTTTTCAGCACTGTTTATCTCTTCAAGAGCGTGTTCAATCTCCTTCAATCCTGCCTTTGCTTTTACTACATCAGGTCTTATTG
This sequence comes from uncultured bacterium, assembly GCA_964545225.1. GTDB lineage: Bacteria > Aquificota > Aquificia > Desulfurobacteriales > Desulfurobacteriaceae > CAZJFY01. The sequence continues at coordinate 9,894 of CAZJFY010000005.1, forward strand.
TTGAGCTTTCAAGGATAGCAAGAACTTGTCCCTTTTTGACTTTATCCCCAACTTTTACGTTTATGCTCTTTATGTAACCCATGACTTTTGGAGATAGGTATATTGAATCTTCACAAATGACTGTTCCTGAAAAAGTTTCCTTGGCTAATGATTCAACAGGTTGAACCTTCTCAATGGAGATCCCTTTAACGACTTTATGTTTTATCTGTTCTGGTGCTTCCCCTTTACCGCATGATATTATAAGGGCTAAAGGAACTATAAGAAGAAATTTCCTCATGGTTTACCTCTCCCTGGAATTTGTTTCATTATGATATTAGAATTTACCGTATAGTCAACCAGTTAGGGGCAAAGCCTTGTTAAATTTTGAAGAAACCGAGCTGTTTGGGAAAAGGGTTTACAGGAGAGTTTTAACCTTTAAGAGATCAAACTTCATAGGTGATGTTTACAGCTATAAGGTTATTGATTACGTGTTTGAAGAGTACGTTAGCCCTGAGGAGATACTTGCCAACGTTAAACCTCTGAAGGATGTTATGGAACAACGGTTTTTGATTCATGGAGGGGAGTTCCAGTTCAGGAAGAAGTTCTTCCTATTTGGGTTAAGGGGATGTGCGAAGGTCTTAGTTTATAGTGGGAAAAGTTGTAAAATTCCTTCAGATTTTCTTGATCTTGTTCATGCCTTTAGGGAGGTTGTTGAGGGATGATTGCTTACATGTTCTTCCTGGCTATATTGTCACTATTTTTAGGTTATCTCTTTTATGGGAAATTTTTAAAGAATTTCTTTAACCTTGACAATTCAAGGAGAACACCTGCCCATACAATGAGGGATGGTATTGACTATGTTCCAGCCCATCCGGCGGTTGTTTTTGGCCATCACTTTGCATCGATTGCTGGAGCAGGTCCGATAGTTGGTCCTATACTTGCTGCTTCAATATGGGGATGGTTCCCAGCTTATCTGTGGATATTGATAGGTTCCATATTTTTCGGTGGTGTTCACGATTACAGCGCTCTTGTTGCTTCATTAAGGCATAAGGGAAGAAGCATTGGAGAGCTTATAAGTCAATATATTAACTTGAGAGCAAAGAGAGTTTTCCTGATTTTTACCTGGCTTGCTCTTGTTCTGGTTATTGCAGTTTTCCTTGAGCTTGCTGCTATTACAATGTCAAATGACCCTTCAGTTGCGCTCTCTGCAGTTTCTTTTATCGTTATAGCTGTGCTTTTTGGATTCTCCAACTATAGACTTTCTATTCCTTTAAAGTTCTTGACTGTCCTTTCTTTATCCTTGATGCTTCTGGTTGTCATCTTTTCCACGCAGTCCCAGTGGGTCATGCATAACTTTTCCTTTTCCGTTTCAACGTGGAGACTTGTTCTAATAGTTTATATTTTGCTTGCTTCCGTTCTTCCTGTATGGATTTTGCTTCAACCAAGGGATTACCTATCGTCCTGGCTACTTTATGGAAGCCTTTTTGTTGGTATTTTTGGCATGTTTATGAGTTACGACCATCCTGTAAAGCTTGATGCGTTTAAAGGAGTTTTTCCAGGTGCTCATCCTGTTTGGCCACTCCTTTTCATAACTGTTGCCTGTGCCGCTATTTCTGGATTTCACTCTCTTGTTGCATCCGGGACAACTTCAAAACAGATAGATAAGGAAACAGATGCCCTTGTTGTTGGTTATGGTGGCATGCTTACGGAAGGTTTGCTTGGCATGATAGCTCTTGGAACTGTGATGCTTGCTGGTGGTATAGTGATCAAGAACGGGAAACCTGACGCTCTTGCAACTTTTGGAGTAGGTATTGGTCAATTCTTCCACTTCTTTGGAATACCCTATGATGTGGGAAAAACTTTTGGTTTGCTTGCTTTAAACTCATTCATTTTGACGTCTCTTGATACCGCAACAAGGCTTGCAAGGTATCAGCTTGAGGAGATTGCTGACTTCAAACTTAACAGGTATGTTGCAACGGTTGCAGGTGTTTTTCTTGCTTTAGTTTTGGTTTTCTGGAAAACGGGAAAGGTTCCTGTTTGGAAGATAATATGGCCAATATTTGGTTCTACAAACCAGCTTGTTGCTGCCCTTGCGCTTTTAACGGTCGCCGTTTGGGTCAAAAAGGGACTTAATAAAGGAGCTAAGATTTTCCTCTATCCTATGGGTTTTATGATGATAACAACCTTAACCGCACTTTTGATACTTGCTTTTCAGAAGCTGACAGTATCTCCGGTGCTTTCCGCTATTGCTGTAGCTCTTATTGCCCTTTCCCTTTACTTGATTAATGAGGCAAGGAAAGTTTTAGCTTCTTAGAAGGTTCAGGAATTGTTTGACGTTTTCCTCTATGTTGCCGGAGAACACTGCTGAGCCGGCAACTATAATGTTTGCTCCGGCATCAACTATTTCTTTAACGTTGTCCGTTTTTACGCCTCCATCAACCTCTATAGGAATTTTGAGTCCCTTTCTTTCAATGGTTTCCCTTAGCTTTTTAATCTTTTCAAGCGATGTTTTTATGAAGCTTTGGCCACCAAATCCTGGGTTTACAGACATTATGAGAACGAAGTCAACAAAGGGAAGAATTTCCTCAAGAAAAGAGACAGGAGTTGCTGGATTGATTACTACTCCAGCTTTTTTGCCAAGCTCTTTTATCATTGACACTGTTCTGTGAAGGTGGGTACAGGCTTCCCAGTGGACAGAAATCCAATCAGCGCCTGCTTTTGCAAAGTCCTTGATGTACTTTTCAGGTTCAACGATCATTAGGTGAACGTCAAGGGGTAGATTTGTAATTTCCCTTATAGATTCAACAACGCAGGGTCCTATCGTTATGTTAGGGACAAATCTTCCATCCATAACGTCAACGTGAAGGACATTAGCTCCAGCCACTTCAACGGATTTTATATCCGATTCAAGATTGGCGAAGTTTGCAGAAAGTATTGATGGAGCGAGAAGGATCATTATTCCTCCATGCACTTTAAATTGTAATTATTTTAGCAGTTTAGATGTATAATTTGGAAAAAGCCCGGAGGATTAACGATGATAAGGAGTTTCAAAGACCTAAAGCCTAAGATAGGTGAAAGGGTGTTTATTGCTGAAAATGCAACAGTTATTGGAGACATTGAGATTGGGGATGACAGCAGTATTTGGTTTGGTGTTCAAATGAGGGGCGATGTAAATTACATAAGAATAGGTAAGTGTACATCCATTCAGGATGGTTCAGTTGTTCACGTGACAAGGTTAACAGATCCGACAGAAGTTGGTAATTACGTTACTGTTGGACATGCAGTAAAGCTTCACGGTTGCACGATAAAGGATAACTGCCTTATTGGAATTGGAGCAATAATCCTTGATGGTGCGGTTATAAATGAAAATTCGATAGTTGCTGCAGGTACACTTGTTCCGCCAAGAAAGGAATTCCCTCCAGGGGTTTTGATAATGGGGTTCCCGGCAAAGGTTGTAAGGGAGTTAACTGAGGAGGAGATAAAGGGTTTAAGAGAGCATGCTGAAAGATATGTAGCTTATAAGGATGAATACTTAAAGTATTTTTCATAAATTTATTTGTGAAGTTTTAACTTCTAAGGTTAAGGGTATGATAGGAACAGAGCTTTCAGCAAGGGAAAGAGATATAATACTTAAAATTGTTGAGCTTTACATCTCGACAGGGGAACCTATTGGTTCAAGAACGCTTCAGAAACGGTATAGTATGCCTATAAGCCCTGCAACAATAAGGAATGTCATGGCTGATCTTGAGGAAAAAGGGTACCTCTATCAGCCCCATACATCGGCTGGAAGGTTGCCAACTGACAAAGGTTTAAGGTTCTATATAAATTCCCTTTTCCTTACCATCAACGATATGGACGTTAATGCAGTAAATAGAATGCTCTCCTATATAAAATCACTTGGAAGAACTAATTTTGAAGATATTTTCTCGTCTGTTCTTAAATATCTTACTAAAATGACCGGGTATACTGGTCTGGGTGTTAGCTTCTTAGTGGATGTATTAAACCTTAAAGAGATTAGCTTCATGAAGGTTTCAAGAAAAAAGGTTTTAGCGATAATGAATTTTGAACCTGATTATGTTATTCATGAGATTATAGAGATTGATGCTTCAGCTGATTTTCTTTCAAAGCTTTCAAAGGAACTTACGCAGAAGTTTAAGGGTAAAACGTTTTCACAGATTAGAAAGGAGATTGTTAATGATATAGATAAATACAGAAAAGAATTTCTTGAGTTGAGCTTTAAGATTAACTCTCAAGTGCTTTCAATAATTAACAGCATTGACAGCAACTTAAAGGTTACTGGAACGTTTAACGTATTAAATATAACTGACAATCTTGAGAGTTTGAAAGAAACAATAAAAATTCTGGAAGAAAAGAAAATGCTTTTATCTTTCCTTGATAGGTTATTCAATGCTGAAAATGAGGTTAGCGTTATACTTGGTTCTGAAACGAACGTTGAGGTTTTAAAACCCTTTAGTATTGTTGCTTCAAAGTACGGTTTCAAGTCAAAAAGCGCTGGTGTAATTGCTGTCTTTGGTCCAAAAAGGATGGATTACAGTAAGGTAATACCTACCGTTGAGAATGTATCAAGAGCACTTTCAAAGCTTCTTCAAGAAAAAGAGTTTTAGTCCCCCTCGGAGGTTTTATGTCAGTTAGAGTAAGGTTTGCTCCAAGTCCAACTGGTTTTATGCACGTTGGTAATGCAAGGACTGCCCTTTTTAACTTCCTCTTTGCAAGGCATGAGGGCGGGAAATTTATCTTGAGAATTGAGGATACTGACGTTGAAAGGCATAGCGAAGAGGCAGTTAACGCTATCTACAGTTCCTTAAAGTGGATGGGATTGAATTGGGATGAGGGACCGGACATTGGAGGTGAATTTGGTCCTTACAGGCAATCTGAGAGGTTTGACTTATATAGGAAGTACGTTGAGGAGCTTAAGAATAAAGGGCTTGTTTATGAGTGTTACTGTACGCAAGAAGAGCTTGAGCAGATGAGAAAGGAGCAGTTAAGTAGAGGTGAGCCGCCAAGGTACACCGGGAAGTGCCGCTCTTTAACTGAGAGTGAAAAGGAGAGGTTTAAAAAAGAGGGAAGAAAACCTGTTCTTAGGTTCAAAGTCCCAGAGAACGAAACGGTAAGCTGGAACGATATCATAAAAGGGAATATATCAATTAATTCAAGTCAGATTGGTGGAGATTTCGTAGTTGTGAGGTCAAACGGAATTCCTGTTTACAACTTTGTAGTGGTGGTAGATGATGCCTTGATGAGGATTTCCCATGTTATCAGGGGTGAGGATCATATATCTAATACTCCAAAGCAAATACTCCTTTATAGGGCTTTTGGGTTTGATATTCCAAAATTTGCTCATATGCCAATGATTCTTGGCGAAGACAGGAGCAAGCTTTCTAAAAGGCACGGTTCAACAAATGTTGAGGATTTTAGAAAAGCTGGTTACCTCCCGGAAGCTTTTGTTAATTTCCTTTCCCTCCTTGGATGGTATCCAAAAGATGGGAAGGAGATTCTTTCTCTTGAAGAGCTTATTGAAAGGTTTGACCTTAAAGATGTTGGTACTTCTCCTGCAATCTTTAATGTTGAGAAGCTCAACTGGATGAATCAGGTTTATATAAGGCATTACCCTATTGACAAACTTACAGAGCTTATAATTCCTTACCTTAAGAGTGCTGGCCTGCTTTCTGAAGAGTTTAACTTTGATTGGCTAAAAAAGGTTGTGGAAGCAACAAGGGATTATTTAACAGTTTTAAGCGATGCTCCAAAGTACATGGAAGTATTCTTAAAGGATGAATTTGATTTTAGTGAAAAGGCTCTCAATTTCATTTCCGATCAGCATGTTAAGGTGATTGAGAGTTTTCTTGAAAGAGTTAAGGACATTGAAGAGTTCTCATCTGATAGTTTTAAGAAAGCCATTAAAGAGGTTGGGAAAGAGCTTGGCGTCAAGGGTAAGAATCTTTTTATGCCCATTAGGATAGCTTTGACTGGTAGTACTGAAGGGGTTGAACTTGACCAGCTTGTCTCCATTCTTGGGAAAGAGAGGGTTATAAAGAGGCTTAAATACAGCATCTCAAAGCTTAAAGGAGATTTAAATGGCTGAGGCAAAGAACTTTAAAGAGAGAGCTTACTTTATTGCTACAGGGATAAGGCTTCACCTTAAACTTTACATTCTGAAGGCTCTTGGAATTTTTAGAAAGTTCAATTACTGCATAGCTTTTCCCTCTATAAGTGAGGGTTTAAGGGCTGAGAAGCTTCTTAAAAGGTCAAAGTTAAAAGCTTCAACTATTCCTATACCCAATGAGATATTTGAGGGTTGCGGAGTTGGAGTTTTAGTTACAGAAGATAGGCTTAAGGAAGTTTTGAACTTCTTCAGGGATAAAGGAGTTATGGTTTCGGGAGTTTATAGAAAATCGGATTCAGGATTTGAGGAAGTTAAAGAATGAAGATTGGAATTATTGGTTCTGGTAGCTGGGGTTCAGCACTGGCAATTCACTTTGGGAAGTTAGGATTTTCCGTTGTTCAGTGGTGCCTTGAGACGGAGATAGCTGAAGGCATTAACAGGAACAGGAGAAATGTAAAGTATTTAACAGAGTTTGTTTATCCTGAAACTGTTGTGGCAACAAGTTCTTTTGATGATTTCTTCAATTTGTGTGGAGATACCGTTTTTTCCGTTATTCCCACGCAGTTTTGCAGGTCTTTATGGAAAGGGATATCTAACGAAATCAAGAATAGGAATTTCATAGTTGCAAGTAAAGGAATTGAAATATCATCTCTTAAAACTCTCTCTGAAGTTTTTAAAGAGGTTGCAGGAAATAGCAAAAGGTACTTTGTCCTTTCAGGACCAACGTTTGCTAAGGAAGTGGCAGAAGGACTGCCTTCCGCTGCGGTTCTTGCAGGTTTTGATAAGGAGAAGACTTTTGAACTTACAAACGTTCTTAACTCAACATCGTTCAGGCTCTATGTTTCGGAAGATGTCAAGGGAGTTGAACTTGGAGGGGCTTTAAAGAATGTAATAGCAATTGCTGCTGGCATATCTGATGGGATGAAGCTTGGGAATAATGCAAGAGCAGCTTTAATAACAAGGGGACTTCATGAGATAAAGAATCTTGGAGTTAGGCTCGGAGCTGATGAGAAAACGTTTTACGGGCTTTCCGGAATGGGTGATTTGATTTTAACGTGCACAAGCGATCTCAGCAGAAATAGAAGGTATGGACTTTCCATAGGGAGTGGGGATTATTCTGTTGAAGAGAAATACGTTGTTGAAGGAGTTCATACTGTTGAAGCTGTTGTTAAGCTTTCCCATATTTATAAAGTCTCAATGCCTATAAGTGAGTCCGTTTATGCATGTGTTCACAAAGGTGCAGATCCAAGAGATGTTTTGAAGCACTTACTTTCAAGACCTGTTAAAGAAGAGGCTTTATGAGTAAATTTGTAATTCTTGGAACAGCTGGGCACATTGATCATGGTAAAACTTCCCTTATTAAGAAGTTAACAGGGGTTGATACTGACCGTTGGGAAGAGGAAAAGAGAAGAGGTATGACAATTGATATAGGTTTTGCAAAGTTGCAGCTTCCTGACGGTAAAGTTATAGGAGTTATTGACGTTCCAGGCCATGAAAAGTTCATAAAGAACATGCTTGCCGGAGCTCATGGAATTGACATTGTTCTTTTAGTTATTGCAGCTGACGAGGGCGTTATGCCTCAAACTCAGGAGCATATCGCAGTTTGTGAGGCACTTGGAGTAAAAGGTGGGATAGTTGCTTTAACGAAAACTGATCTTGTTGATGAAGAGTGGTTGGAGCTTGTTAGGGAAGATGTTGAAAACTTTATGAAAGGTACGCCTTTTGAAGGTGCTCCAATAATTCCAGTTTCTTCAAAAACGGGGGAAGGTATAGATAAGCTCATAAGCGAAATAGCAAAGCTTGTTGAAAGGGTGAAGCCGAAATCTCAAAAGGGGATTTTCCGTTTACCTGTTGACAGGTCTTTTTCCGTGAAAGGGTTTGGAACAGTTGTAACCGGAACGGTTCTTTCTGGAAAGGTTAGCGTTGGAGAAGCTGTTTCCATATATCCAGAAGGTAGAGTTGTTAAAGTAAGAGGTATTCAGACTCACGATGTTCCAGTTGATTCAGTTTTTGCAGGTCAAAGAGCTGCTTTAAATCTTTCTGAAGTCTCAAAGGAAGAAGTTAGAAGAGGAGACCTTATCTCCGTTCCAGGAATACTTAAAGGGACAAACATCGTTGATGTTAAGCTTAACCTATCTGGGGACTCTCAATTTAGCGTTGTATCCGGGCAGAGAGTTCATTTTCACCACCTTACAAGTGAAGTTGAAGGAGAAGTATTCTTGATTGATAAGGAAGAGCTTCTTCCAGGAGAAACTTGTTTTGCACAGGTAAGGCTTTCTGGAAAGGTAGTTCCTGTTTTTGGTGATAGATTTGTTATCAGAAACTATTCTCCGGCGGTGGTAATAGGTGGAGGCGAGGTTCTTGACCCTTTACCTGAGAGGAAGTTCAGGAAAAAGTTTGCTAAAGAATGGCAAAGGAAACTTTCAATATTTGAGTCAGGTAGCAAGGAGAAGATTCTTGAGTTTCTTGTTGAAAATAGCGGAACTAACGGATTTGAACTTGGAATGGTAATTCAGAGAATAGGTATTTCACCAGAGGATGTTGATGAATTTGTAAAGAGTTGCAAGAATCTCATTTTAGCTGGAAACAGGATATTTTCAAGAAGTGTTATTAATTCTCTTGTAGAGCGTTCATTCTCAATAATAAGCAAGTTTCACAAAGAGTTTCCATTGCTTCCGGGAATTAATAAGGAATCTCTGAGAACGAAGCTTGGCGTTAGCGAGGATCTATTTTCACTCGTTTTTAAGGAGATCATCAGTTCCGGCAAGTTTGTTGAAAGGGAAGGCATTGTAAGGGAAAAAGAATTTGAACCTTACGTTAAAGGGACAAAGTTTGAATCTCTGTTCAAGAAGGTGAAAAAAGCTATTGAAGATGCCGAGTTCAGGCCTCCAGAGGTGAAGGAACTTCATAAAATTTTAAACATTTCTGAGGACGATGTGAGCCTCATCGTTTCATACCTTACATCTGTTGAGGGATTTATTAAAATCGGAGATTTTCTGTTTTCTCCAGAATCTATTGAAAGGATAAAAGGTATCCTCTGTTCTCACTTTTCAAGTAAAAGAACCCTTTCAATTGGTGAGTTTAAGAATTACCTTTCTGTTACGAGAAAACACGTTATTCCAATACTTGAGTATCTTGATAGAGAGGGAGTTCTTGTCCGCTCAAAGAATGAGCGGACAAAAGGAGAAAAACTTTCCTGTAAGTCGTGAAGTTTACTTACAGGATGGCATTTCAATAAGTCCAAAGTTTCCGTCAGCCCTCTTGTAGAGAACCGCAGCATTTCCAGTTTCAGCATTGCAGAAAATAACGAATTCTCTATCGGATCCCATAAGCCTGGCAGCTGCATCTTCAACTGTTATCGGTTTATAAAGTTCTGGCTCAACTTCTAAAATCTCAATAGGTCTTTCCTCTCCAGTTTCCGCTTCAACAATTATTGAAGCCTTCAAGCCTGCTGGTTTCCTTGATTTTACTTTATCTTTTAACCTTCTTAACTGCTTTTCAACAGCATCAACAACCTGGTCAACTGCATTATAGAGGTCATTGCTTTCCTTTTTAACTCTCAGTGTGTGGTCAAAAACGTTGTAGATAACGATTTCGGCTGAAGCCCTGTATTTTTCCTTTCTTACGATGACTTCTCCAAAAACTTCCCTTTGGTCATTGTTGCCCAAATACTTCTCCAGCTTGTCAAACTTTTCATGGAGCGTTGATTTGATAGCTTCTGTGAGGTCAAATCCGTGTCCGATTAAATTTAGCTTGAGGGTAGCCATACTCAGCCTCCTTTTTATTTGTTCTTACTTTAAAACTAACCCAAAACGTTATTTTTGTCCAATGAAATTTTTCTCAGCAGTTTGAT
>CAZJFY010000006.1:0-19419 GCA_964545225.1 uncultured bacterium
ACCTCCTTGATAAATAGGGACGGTAAGAGCGCAAACATGCCACAAACCGTTGCAAAGAAGAAAGCATCACCAAAAGAATGCCAGTATGAGTGGTCGTGAAATAACATTCCAATAACTGCTTTTGCTTTGAGATCGGCAAGCGGCAAATGCACTGAATGAAGGTAGTATAGATAGGATTTAAGTTTATTTAAAAGTTCTAAAAATTGGGGTGATTGTGTAGATACAGGTTCTGTTATTCTGAGAAAATGGCTCCCCTGAGAAGATATAAGTATATGGGTTGAGATTGCTGTTCCGACGCTTCCTGCAACAAGTCTCAGAAGATTTTGAAGTGCCGAAGCCTGTCTAAGGTTTTCCTTTACAAAATTTCCAAGAGATATCTGAGAAAGCGCAGGGAAGAAAAATCCCATCCCAATTCCCCAGGGAAGAAGGTGAAGTATTATCTGAAATTTGTCCATATCAAGGTCAAGCTTTACCTGGAAATAGGTTCCAACAGTGAAGAGGAAAATTCCCGTTATTACAGAGGCCTTTCTACTTATAATTTTCCTGTCCATTAAGATGCCTGCAAAGATGCTGAAAATTCCTGTTGAGAAAGCAGGCCAAAAAAGTATTTCACCTGCAGTTAAAGTTTTGAAGTGTCTAAGCCTTTCAAGGTAAAGGGGAAGGAGAAAATAGGAGGCGTAAACTCCCATTCCAAAGAGCGTAAGGGATAGTACAGAATACCTGTAAAATTTAAACTTAAAAAGGCTGATTTTAATTAGGGGATTTGCACTTCTCATCTCAACCAAAAGGAAAATAATAGCCGAAACTATTGCTACATAAAGCAAGGTAACAGTCTTACCATCATACCATCCCCATTCGTTTCCCTTTGAAAGTCCAATTATCAAGGAAGATAGAGAAAGGGAAAGGAGAATAAGCCCGGGAATGTCCAACCTTCCTGTTTCGTGGTGTTTTTCCCTATCATCTTTCATAATGAGGGATAAAATGTAAATAACGAACATTCCTGGAAGGAGATTAACGTAAAAAACCCATCTCCAGTCCATATGCTCCGTTAAATACCCTCCTAACGTTGGACCAAGGGATGGTCCAAACGTTGCTCCAAGAGCAAACATTCCCATTGCAAGCCCCCTCCTCTCCGGAGGGAATATCTCAAAGAGAAGGGTCATTGACATGGGAACAGCTAAACCTTCTCCAAATCCCTGAAAAACCCTTCCTAAAATCATTGTTTCAAAATTTGGGGATATCCCGCATAAAGCACTCATGGTTGTGAAAAGTCCAATGCCAAGGAGATACGTATTTCTATGCCCAAGCTTTTCTCCAAGCCAACCAACACTTGGCATAGCTACTGCTGAAGCTATCATGTAGGAAGTAACCACCCATTGTATATCATCAGCTTCAACATCAAATGCACTCATCATGTGGGGAAGAACAATATCAACGATTGTCGTATCAAGGAGCGTCATGAACATACCTGCAACTATAAGAACTGCCATTACGTAAACTTTTCTGTCAAATTTCAATATCACCTCTTCTCAACAAATACGGTTACGTTTGTTCCCGGTTTCACGCACTCTAAAGGCACTTCTCTTAATTCAATTCTAACAGGAACCCTCTGAGTTACTTTTGTATAGTCCCCCTGTGAAGTGTCCCTTGGAATTAGGGCAAATGTTGAACCAGCAGAAGTACCAACCGAGGAAACGCTGCCAAAAAACGTCTTGCCGCAGGACTCAAGCTCTGCTCTTACCTTGTTCCCAACCTTCACATACTTTAACTTATCTTCATCTATCCAGGCAAGGACGTAAAAAGTTTCAGGATTGTACACTGAATAAACTGGAAGTCCTGGTGATACGAAATCCCCTTTCTCCCTCCACCTCTTTGCAACAAAACCTGAAATTGGTGACTTAACAGTTGCTCTTGAAAGAAGAATTTTCACCCTTTCAAGCCTTCTTTCTGCCGATTCAATATTGCTATCAGCTTCTTTAATTAAGTCCTTTATCCTATCTATCTGAATGAGATTCGCCTTTGAAACCTTTACTTTTTCTTTAAAAGCTTTAATCTTGTGCATAAGACTTTTCTGCTGTTCTATTATCATTTTCACTCTTTCATTAAGGGAAGAGGCAGATTTTAGGTTTTCTTCAGATACCTTTAGATTTGCCCTTGCATGTTCAAGCCGTGAAAGGGATTCCTTAAATGAGAGTTCAACCTCCTCAAGTTGCTCTTTAGAAATAACCCTCCTTTCATAAAGATTTCTGTACCTCTTAAGCTGTTTTCTCCAGTGTTCATAAGAAAAGGAAGCAGATTCAAGCTCCTTCCTTGCAGCTTTTACCTGAGTTTTTGCTTTTTCTACAGAGGTTTTCCAGTTAACTCTTGCAATTATTTCCTCTCTTTCAAGCTCTTTCAGCTTGCTCTTCAACGAGTTTAAGTTCTCAACATCTGCCAGATAGGCTGCAGGCAACTGCTTTTTTAACTGAGATAACCTTTTTAAAAGCTCATCTCTTCTTGCCTTAAGGCTTGAAACTTCATTTTCTACCTCTTGCAGTTCTTTCCTATATATGGAATCATCAACCTGAAAGAGGATTTCTCCTTTTTTGACAGGTTCAAACTCCTTTTTAAAGAGGTTTGTGATCTTTCCAGAAACATCCTGAGTGGAAACCTCAACAATATCTGCCATCTGAAAAGCGTTGTCCGTTATTATGTAGATGTGCCTTTGATAAAAATAGTAAATAAGCCATGCAGTTAAGAGCAATATTACAGATGCTCCAAGGAAGTTTGTAAATTTCTTCATGCGCTCTCCGGTGAACAGTGATTCACTGTTCATAGTATTAGAATTACTTTTCCATGTCAAGAAGCCCCTTTAGAACTATTTCCTGAACCGTGTTTTTCATTTCCTCCGGATCCATTTTGAGAAAGCCCTTTAACCTGAAATAATCAATATTTGCAAGAGCACCTGATATGAGCAGGAAAACACCTTTAGGGTTAAACTTTCTAAAAACTCCCTTTTCTATTCCATCTTCAATGATTTTTGACAATTTCTCAACGTAACTTCTATACCAATTCCAGAGGTTAAACCTTTCTGTGTCAAGAATAAAAGAACTACCCATCTCCATCATGAAAATCTCAAAGAAATCCTGCTCTCTTGAGAAGAAATCAACAACAGTGCTTATGTAGGATTTGAGAGCTTCCAAGGGCTCTTTTCCTTTTATAGACTCCTCAACCTCCCTTTCCATTTCAACAAGTTTCTTCTTAATAACTTCCCCGTAAAGTTCCTCCTTGCTTTTGTAGAACCTGTATATTGTACCGACAGAAACACCAGCAATTTCAGCTATTTTTGAGACCTTTGCATCATGGAAGCCCTTGTCGGAAAATACCTTTTCTGCAGCTTCAAGAATTTTCTCCTTCAAATTCTCCTCCAAAATTCAGTATAACCATGATAAAAAGCCTACAGTAACAGCTATCCAGACAGGTGATATGAATGTCCCTATGAGTATTGAAGAAGCAGCTATATCAGGATTCTCACCAAATCTATCACAAAGGACAAAGTTCAAAATAGCAGGCGGAAGAGAGGACTGGACAACTATTACCTTTGAAAGCAAGTCATTGCAGGATAATACTAAAACAGCAAGCGTTGAAAAAATCAGCCCACCTAATAACCTGAAAGATGAGGAAGTAAAACCAAGCTTTAAAGAGGAAAGTTTTATCCTTGATATACTTATTCCTATAGCTACCAACATAATGGGCATTGTTGCGTTCCCTGTCAGTTCAAGCATCCTCTCCAAACCGTCAGGAAATTTCAAGTCCTTTAGGAAGAAAGCAAGAATTATCGCATAGATAACAGGAAGTTTCAGAATTTCCTCAATCCCGGTTTTGAGGTCTCTTTTGAGTATGAATATTCCATATGTGAAATGTATAACCGTCATTACTATCATAAATGAAATCCCATACGGTAGTCCTTCATTCCCAAAAAGAAGGTATATGAGAGGAATCCCAAGATATCCTGAGTTCATTATCGTTGATGAAAGTTCAAGAGCTGGTAATCTTTCTTTGAGAACCCACTGTTCATAAAGGAAAGTTAAAAACCAGACAGAAAGAACAACAAAAACTGCAGAAAGTAAGGTGCAGCTAAAATCTGAGTAAGTAAGGTCAATCTTTCTGAAAGAAGAGATGATAAGCGCAGGAGCGAATATAAAAAGGACGAGAAAACTGATGCTTTTAGTCTCAACATCTTTTTTTAACTTTCCAATTAGAAAACCAAAGCCAATCAAAAGGTAAAGCGGAAATAAGACGTTTAAGAGAAGGCCTCCCATTAAATCTCCAGAATCCTACATAGTAAACTGATCACCCAGGTAAACTTTCCTCACAATTTCCGACCTTGATATCTCTTCAGGTGTTCCGTAAGCAATAACTTTACCGTGACTTATTATGTAAGCTCTATCAATTATCCTGAGCGTTTCCCTGACATTATGGTCGGTTATAAGGATTCCGATCCCCAAATCTTTAAGTTCTTTTATAAGCTCTTGAATTTCAAAAACGGCTATCGGATCAATTCCAGCAAAGGGTTCATCAAGAAGGAGGAACTTTGGCTCAATGGTCAATGCCCTTGCAATTTCAACCCTTCTCCTTTCACCTCCGGAAAGCGTGTTTGCTTTATTCTTCCTTAACTTTTCAATTCCAAACCTCTCAAGAAGGCTGGTTATCTTTTCCTCCATTTCCTTCTTTGGAACACCGTGCATTTCAAGAATTGCTTTAAGGTTATCCTCAACAGAAAGTTTCCTGAAAACTGAAGGTTCCTGGGGAAGATACGATAACCCTTTCCTTGCCCTTATATAAGTAGGTTCTAAGGTTATATCTTCTTCACCTATTAAAATTCTCCCTCCATCAGGCTTAATAAGACCTACTATGCAGTAAAAGGTTGTGGTTTTCCCTGCCCCATTGGGACCAAGTAAACCAACAATCTCACCCTCATTAACATCAATACAAACATCATCAACAACCGTCCTGTCTCCAAAAACCTTTCTTAAATTCTCTGCTCTCAGAACGTTAAAATCAACGTTGCTCAACTTTTTTCTCCGTTGTAAATATCACAGTTTTTACCTTCTGTTTTATCCCTTCAACGTTAACTGTTCCATCTTTATAAGCAACAATTCTGTCGCCCATAACCGTGTTACTATCCTTCTTGAGCTTTGCATCCCCTATTAAAATCACCTTTTCTTCAGATGGATAGTACTCAAGCTTCTTACATGTGCCTTCTCCATCCTTTTTCAGCATTCTAACATTACCAACAACCTCAACCTTTTCAACAAACTTGTCGGTTGAATCAAAGTAAACTATCAACTTATCCCCTTTAATGACCATATCTCCTTTCTGTGCAATGACACTACCTATGTAGGTTGCTTTGTGTTCTCTTTTGTTGTAATTCAACTTCTGAGACTCAATCACTATCGGCTGATTAGTTTCTGCAGCAAAAGAAAGAGAAAAACAAAATAACGAAAATAAAGCTAACAGGTACCTCATCTCTTCACTCCCTTTATAATGGTTTTAACCTTTGAATAGATTATAACCCTTTCTCTATTAAAATCTATTTTGCATCCTTTTCCTTTAATCCTGTACCTTGACCTGAAATTAACAACGCAGTAAGAATCTGTTTTAAAAACGCTTCTCTTCCCGAAGAAAGTTCCTTTACTGGCAAAGGCGATGAAGTCTTTACCCACTACTTTAACAGAAACCAAATCACTGTTGCCAGACTTCCTATCGTAAATTGCTTCCTTGGAGAGAATTTTTACACTTCCCTTTTTAGTGTGAACTGTAACGGTTGGTTTTTGAAGAAAAACCTTCTCTCCTGAAAATTTAGCAAGTGGTGATTTAAGTAACCACTTCTTGTTTCCAATCTGCTCAAGTGTGAAGTTCTCAACAGTTTGCTCATGAGAAGCCTTTATTTTTACATTTGGGGGAGGTGCCTGTTTTCTGGCTATCATAAAGAAAAAGGGTAAAAGCGAAGCAACGGCTAAAATTACTGATATTTTCAGCAAAGTATTTCTCACCCTAAACCACCAAGCAAGTACTCAATAAATTCCCTGACTGCTCCCCTGCCACCGGGTTTTGTTGAAACAAATTTAACAACTGCTTTTACAGAATCAGGAGCATCAGAAGGAGCAGCCGAAAAGGAAACAGCTTTTAACAAGGGAATATCGGGAATATCATCTCCCATAAAACCACATTCCTTATCAGAGACTCCTAACTTCTCCTTCAATTTTTCATATATGTGAAGCTTATCATCCACACCCTGATAAATTTCATCTATTCCCAATTCATGACATCTTCTTTTAACCACAGGTGACTTTCTACCCGAGATAACTGCGATTTTGACACCTTTTCTTATTGCCTCTTTTATTGCAAACCCATCCCTAACATTAAAAACCTTAATTTCTCTACCTTCGCTGTCATAGATTATGCTGCCATCTGTAAGAACTCCATCAACATCAAAAATAAGGAGCTTTAGCAACTCAGAACCTCCTTCCAAGAATATCGTGAAGGTGGAGGATTCCTTTAATTTTTCCTTTGTTAACTACAGGAAGAACCGTTATTTTAAATTTCTCCATAATTTCAAGGGCGTTTTCAGCGAACTCATCCTCGGATACTGTTTTGGGATTCTTTGTCATGGCATTTTTAACTTTGTCTTCCAGTTTACCTCCCTTTTCAAAGAACCTTCTTAAATCTCCATCAGTAACTATTCCAACAAGCTTACCATTATCCACTACAAGTGTCGCTCCAAGTTTTTTTGAAGAAATTTCGTAGATAGCATCCTTCATAGATGTATCTGGAGATACTTCTGGAATTTCACTTCCAGTTCTCATAAGGTTCTTGACTTTGGAAAGGCGAATTCCAAGCTTTCCACCTGGGTGAAGCCTTGCAAAATCTTCACTATTAAAACCCCTTGCAACTATCAAAGCGGCAGCAAGGGCATCTCCAAGAGCAAGGGTTGCAGTTGTGCTTGTCGTTGGGGCAAGGCCAAGAGGACACGCTTCCTCATCAACATGAAGGAGAAGAACAACATCTGAAAGTTTTGAAAGGCTTGAATTTATATCATTCGTAATACCTATTACAGGAATACCAAAGCTCTTAACAACTGAAACAACGTTTAATACCTCTGCACTTTCACCGCTATTTGAAACTGCTATCAGAGTATCATCACCCCTGAGCATACCGAGATCACCGTGAACTGCATCAACTGGATGAAGGAAAAAAGCTGGTGTGCCGGTACTTGAGAAAGTTGCTGCTATCTTCTTACATATTATTCCAGATTTACCAATTCCCGTAAGAACAACTCTTCCCTTTGTTTCAAGGATAAGATTAACTGCATGCACAAAACTCCTATCAAGCTTCTCCGAAAGCCCTATTAAGGCTTCACCCTCTTTTCTTAAAACCGATTTAGCTACTTGAAGGACTCTTTCCAATTTCCTTAAGCCTCCTCAAAACGTTTTCCCTATAGGATTTCTCATTAAAAGGATTACTTAACCAGCTTTTTGGAAAAGTTGATATCCAACTATTTAAGTTCTCAATCCTTTTCCTATTTGTAGGATGATCCATGAACAGTTCACTAAACCCTGAAGGTTTGAACTTAGCCAGAGCGTCAAGCTTCTTTATCACCTCAATGGAAGCAACGGGATTCCAGCCAGCCTTTCCAGCATAGTAAGCTCCCATTGCATCAGCTTCAAACTCTTCCTTTCTGCTATAACCGTTCATTGCCATAGAGTAAACCAGCTTTATAACCTGAGCTTCAAGGGGCGTTGGGGAACTTCCCTTAAATGCCAAAGATAGGAGTATATTTGCACCATAAGCCATCTGAAGGTTCTTTATAGCATGTCTTCCAACGATATGGCCAGTTTCATGGCCGAGCACAAAAGCAAGTTCTGCTTCATTATCAAGCTTTTCAAGCAAACCTCTATAAATATACACAAAACCACCTGGCAGGGAAAACGCATTTAACTCATCAGAATCTATCACCTTATAGGAGTATTTAATATCATGTCTATCACAAACAGAAGCAATTCTTTGTCCAACGTATGAGACGTACTTTTCAATGACAGGATCCTGTAAGATCCTGTACTTCCTTTCAACTTGCCTTGCAACGCTCCGCCCAATAAGAACTTCTTGAGATGATGGGATGAGAATAAAAGCAGTTTCCCCAAACGGTCCTGTTCTAACAACACCACAGCCGATGGTTGTCATTAGAAGTGCTAATAGAAGTACAAAGGCATATCTTAATTTCATACAGACACCACTGGCAATTTGTGGAATTTTACCAAAGAGGTAAAATGGAGCAGAAATTAGAAATTTCAACCTCACTGTCATTAGAACTTAAGCTTACTCCTGCACTCATTCAAAGTATTCAGCTTCTTCAACTTCCTTTACAAAGGCTTGAGGCCTTCCTGAAAGATGAAATTGAAGCTAATCCTCTCATAGAACCTGAGGAGGAAATTGAAAGTGTCTGGGAAACAATTGATGTACCAACTGTTAAAAGGGAAGAGGAATTTGACATTATTTCTATCCAACCTTCTGCCCCAACACTAAGGGAAAAACTTTTACAACAAGCACGCCTTGAATTTGATGGAAAAGAGCTCGAAGTTGCAAAGCTGATAATTGATAACTTAAACAGATCCGGCTACCTTGAAATTGAGGAGGAGGAAATTGCTGTTAAATCATCATGCAGTACTGAAATTGTGAAAAAAGTAAGAAATACCATAAAAAGGTTTGAACCTGTTGGTTGTGCATGTTATTCCTTAAAGGAAAGCTTCAAAGTTCAAATGGAAGAACTCAGTATTCAGAGAAAATTTATTGAAATAGTAGATGAAATAGATACTTTAAGAAAAAGCAAGAAAAAGTTCGTTGAAAAAACCGGTATCAGTGAAAAGGAGTTAGAGGAATTCTTAAAAGCACTTAAGCTCCTCAATCCCGAACCCGGTAACATTGAAAGCACAACTGTAAAGATAGTTCCAGATATTACTGTTCACATTAAAGGAGGGAGAGTTAAGGTAGAAATCACAGAGCTGAGCAGTTTCAAGTTTAGAGTCAACAACAGCTATTTAAAGTACGCAGATACAAAAGAACTTAAAAATTACCTTGTTACGAAATACCAAAGAGCAATGAACCTTAAGAAAGCTATAGAACAAAGGAAAAAAACCTTAAAAGCTATTGCTGAATTCGTATTCTCCCATCAAATTGAATTTTTAAGAAATGGAAAGGAGATAAGACCTTTACTGTACAAAGATGTTTCTGAAAAACTATCAATACATGAATCAACAGTTAGCAGGGCAGTAAAGGAAAAGTTCGTTCAAACTCCTCATGGGGTTTTTCCATTTAAAACGTTTTTTAAGCGTTCAATTTCAGGAATGGCTACCGATAGAATTAAGTCTGAAATTAAAAAAATAATTGATCAAGAAGATAAGAAGAAACCCCTTGGAGACAGTAAAATTGCAGAAATTCTAAAAGAGAGAGGAATAAAAATTGCAAGACGAACGATTGCAAAATATAGAGAAGAGATGGGAATTCCCAATGCCTTCGAAAGGAGGGAATTTTGAAATATTTAAAGGAAAAGTTTTTAATCGAATCTAAAGGGAAATGGAAACAAATTGTTGAATTACTTGACGAAGCTGATATTCCAAACAAAAAAAGGGCACTGATATTATTAGAAAAGCTTAGGGACTCTTTAAATCATGAACTTCCAGATTATCTTAATAAAACCTTTCTCCTTCATCTCATATCACTGTTTTCTTTTTCACAGTTTATTGGTTCCTTCTTAACAAAGCATACAGAACTGCTTGAAAACTTACGCAACATCTATGAAAGAAAACTCTTACCAAAAGACTTTAAGGTTAGCTGGGAAAACAAAAGTGAAGAGGAATTTAAAAAGGAAATTAGGATCTTTAAAAACTTCCACATGGCAAGGGTTATCCTAAGAGATATCCTAAAGCTTGCACCAATTGTTGAACTAATGAGAGATGTTACACTGATTCACGATGCCATTCTCAAAGCAACATGCTCCTTTGCGTTTCATAATCTAATAAAGAAGTATGGAAAACCTTTTAACTCTGATTTCTGCATTATAGATATGGGCAAGGGAGGAGCTTTTGAACTCAATTATGCATCAGACATTGACATCATGTACATTTACTCCTCAAGGTATGGTAAAACATCAGGAGGGAGCCTTGGAAGTTTAACAAACCATGAATTCTTTACCCTTTTGGCTCAAAAGATAACGGATATTCTAACTGAAAGAACGGAAGAAGGGATATGCTTGAACGTTGATCTAAGACTTAGACCAAATGGCACGATGGGTCCTCTTTGCAACGATTTTGAAGCCCTCGAAAATTATTACACGGCCATAGCAAGGCCCTGGGAAAGATTTGCTCTTTTAAAGGCAAGACCTTCAGCTGGAGACATAAGGAATACTGGAATTGAATTTTTAAAGCTTGCAAGTCACTTTGTATACAGGAAATATGTAGACTTAACGCTAATTGAAGAAGTTCTAAGGCTTAAGGAAATGATAAAGTCGAAAGTTGCAAAGAAAGGAGCAAAAATTGACCTGAAACTCGGGAAAGGTGGCATTAGGGAAATAGAGTTTATCGTTCAAGCGTTTCAGCTAATCTATGGGGGGAAGAACAAAAGAATAAGGTCAATGCACACGATAAAAGCTCTCGAAAAGCTCAGGAAATGGGGGTTTTTAAGTGAAAAAGAGTACTTTACCCTTATTGATGCTTATGTGTTTCTGAGAAGATCGGAACATATGCTACAGATAACAAATTTCCGCCAAACTCAAACTTTTCACCCAGAAAGCGAAGACGCTCAAGAGCTGGCACTGAAAATGGGGTTTGAAAACCGCAGCGATTTCCTCAATTCCTTAAAGGAAAAGATGGAAAAAGTTAATGAATTATTTAACAAGTTCTTCCCAACCGGGGAATCAAAACCTATTTCCTCAATAACTATTGAAGACCTTGCTTCAAGAGAATTTGAAAATCCCAAAGAAGCAAAGCACTTCCTTAACAGCATCTTGAACTTAAGGAATTTAACTCCTGAAGAACAAAATAAACTTGATGTATTTGGAGAAAAGCTGATAGACATCATTGCTGATTTACCAAATAAAGAAGAATGCATTAAAAACTTGTTATCCTTTTTGGAAAGAGAACAGGGAAAGGTTTTCTTTTTCTCCATACTATCAGAACCTAACGTACTAAAAACCCTAATGCAGCTCTTGTCTTCAAAAAATTTCTTTATAGAACGATACAGGGAAACTCCAGAAGTCCTTGACTTTATGTTTGATCCTGAAGGTATAGAGAACATGAGAAGCATTGAAGCGGTTGAGGAGACGGTTAAAAATTTAAAGAACCTAAAATTATCAAAGAACCTTGAAGAGATAAGGTCTGTGTTAAGAAAGATACTAAGTCATTCTGGAACAATAGAATTTATGGAAGAGTTAACAAGCATTACAGATGTTCTCGTAAAGTGCGTGTTCAATAAAAAGGAACGTAAATTTACACTTTTCAGCGTTGGAAAATACGGAAGCAGGGAAATGAACATTAACTCAGACCTTGACCTTCTCTTTGTAGGTGAACAAACTCAAGATGCCATCAATTTCGTAAAAGAGCTTAAAAACCTCGGCTTTAAAGTTGACACGAGGTTAAGACCATTTGGGGAAAAGGGGGAACTTGTTTTCTCTGTTAACTACTTTAATGAGTATACTAAAACTGTTGCAAGAACATGGGAAAAACTCGCATTCACCAGATTCCGTTTCATTGTCGGGGACGCTAAAATCAGGAGTGAAATGGAAAGAATTGTAGAGGAATTTCTCTTTAAAGAGCCACTTAACAAGGAAACACTTTCCGATATCATTAACATGAGAGAAAGACTTGAAAAGGAACTTTCATCAGGCAAACTTGACGTTAAGTACGGTAAAGGAGGAATCGTTGACCTTGAATTTATAGGATACACTTATCAACTTTTTAAAGGAACAAAAATTGGAAACACATATCTAGCGCTAATGCGTATTTCAAAGGATGAACAGCGGTTTTCAGATTTACCGGAGCTTTACATCAAATTGAGGGAAGCTGATACTGAAAAGAGGCTCTACGGAAAGATAATAAAATACAGGAACCAGATCCTGGAAATCAAAGAGAAAACAAGACATAAATATAAGGAGTTTATGGAATGGATGAGAAATTCTATAAATATGCAAGAAACATAATTGGTTACTTATCAGCTTCTCTTCCAAACCTCTATCACGGCAACGTTTATGATACCAAGATACTTGAAAAGTGGTTCAAAAAAGGAATTCCTGAACATTTCATAAATGTCATTATCCATGAGGTTACTCAAGAGAAGGGAATCAGAACAAGGCTTTCAGATATAGATAAAATTGTAATGGATAGGTTTAAAACGTATAAAGAAGAATTAAGGAAATCCCTAAGAGATGATTTTGCATCCGAAGTAATTCCGGAAAGGAAATTAGAGAAGTTGTACAAGCTACTAAATGACATCTTAGCAGAACTTGAGGTTTATGACTTTACAGCTCTTGAGAAGCTTAAAAAATTAAAAAAGGAAAATAAGCTTTCAATTGAAAGGCAGTTGCTGGAAATAGAAGGCAAATTTTATACCGTCCTGTTTAATTACTCTCCCTTCTCAAAGGAATGCCTTGAAGAGTCAAGGAAAAAACTTGAAAAGTACAGGTTTTACTGGCCAAAGAAAACGTACTTGTCAACGTTAAAAGCCCTCATAAAGAAATGTCTTAAGGAGAAACATGGAGTTCCAGAATTCACAGTTACTAAAATTCATTGATTATCCAGAATCAAGAGAAGAAAAAGTTAGAGAAATCCTTAAAACCCTTGCAAAACATAATGTTGAGATTAAAGCCTTCATGGCTAAAGGGTTCAGAAGTACCGTATTCAAAGGTTTAATGGGAGAAAAGGAAGTTGCGGTAAAAATCCTAAGATCTGATGTTAATAAAAGAGATGCGCTATCAAAGGAGTGTTCTTTCTTAAAACAAATTAAGGGAATAGCTCCGAAACCTTTTATCTGTGAAGATAGCTTCATAGTTATGGAATTTATAAGGGGAGAACCCCTTCAAAGAGTTCTAAAATCTGCCAACAGGGAAAAAGCAAAAAAACTTATCCTTAAAACCATCGACGTGTGTCATCAACTTGACTTAATGAAAATCAAGCATTCAGAGCTCAAAGGTGGAAAGCACATAGTCGTGTCCGATGGCAAAATTAGGCTGTTGGATTTTGAAAGTGCGAGTTATTCAGAAAATCCAAGAAACGTTTTACAATTTGTAGGTTCTTACATAGTAGGTAAGAGAGAAATTTTAGAGAAATTAGGATTAAAAGAGGAGGAACTGCTTGCCGCCCTCAAAATCTACAAGAGATATCCCAAAAAAGGACTTGAAAAGATTAAAGAAAGTCTTGATAGAGATTGCTAAAGATCTAGAAACTCTTTTCCCAAAACCCTATAAACCAAGAAGAAGTGATGTTGAGCAGGTTGTGTTCACAATACTAAGTCAAAACACTACAGATTTGAATGCTGAAAGGTGCGTTGACAACCTTAAAAGGGTGACAAAAGGAAACCTTAAAAACATTCTAAATTTAAAGGATAACGAGATAATTGAAGCAATCAAAATGTGTGGAATGTATAATCAGAAATTAAAAGCGATAAAGACCATTCTTAAAAGCTGGGATGAAGTCAAAAGAAAAGTGAGTAGGCTACCAACACAGGAAGCTATCAAATTACTAACAAGTTTCCCCTACATTGGACCAAAAACAGCAAGGGTCATTCTCACGTTCACTTTTAACAAGAACACATTTCCCATAGACACCCACATAAACAGGATCTTCAAAAGGATAGGAATTTTTCCAACAAACTGGAAAAAGGAAGATATATCAAGGTTCATGGAAGAGAACTTTGATGTAAACTTTAATAGGAACTTCCACTACAACTTAATAAGATTTGGCAGAACTATTTGCAAAGCAAGAAATCCAAAATGTAACGAATGCTTAATAAATAAGATTTGCAGATACAGACTTAATGATAAAATTGTTTGAAGAAGTTGGTGCCCGGGGCGGGAATCGAACCCGCACGGACTTGCGTCCAAGGGATTTTGAGTCCCTCGCGTCTGCCAGTTCCGCCACCCGGGCGCTAAATGAAAAATTATGCGGAGGAAACATGAATGCAAGAGTTGGATTCATCGGTGGTGGGAACATGGCAGAAGCTCTTATAAGTGGCTTTATAGAAACTGAGACAGTTCTTCCTTCAAAACTAAGCGTTTCAGATACTGATACATCAAGATTGAAGCACCTTTCCGAAACTTATGGAATTAAAACGTTCAAAAGTAACGTTGAAATTGTCGCAAACTCAGACATTGTATTTTTGGCAGTTAAACCTCAGGTTTTAAGTTCAGTTCTTAATGAGATAAAAAACGTCATTACCCCTGCACAGATCATCATTTCAATTGCTGCCGGATATCCCATAAGCAAGATAGAGGAAATTATCGGCGACGACAAGAAAATTGTTAGAGCGATGCCAAACATACTCGTCAAAGTTAGAAAAGGCTCCATTGCGCTTTGCCAGAATTTCAGATTGCTCGAAGATGAAATTGAACTTGTTAAGTATCTCTTTGAATCTGTAGGAAGTGTTTTTGAAGTGGATGAAAACCTAATGGATGCAATAACCGGCCTCTCCGGTAGTGGTCCAGCATTCATTTTCATGGTAATAGAAGCATTAGCTGATGGAGGAGTAAAAGCTGGAATTTCAAGGAAGCTTTCCCTTAAGCTTGCAGCTGAAACTGTAAGCGGGGCTGCCCAAATGGTTCTTGAGGGAAGGCATCCTGAAGTGCTAAAAGACATGGTAACATCTCCTGCGGGAACAACGATAGAGGGAATTGCAGCTCTTGAATCAAAAGGAATGAGATCCGCCTTCATTGAAGCTGTGTTTAAAGCTTATAAACGTTCAAAGGAAATCTCCGAACTGATAAAAAAGCTATAATGATTAAAAAAGCAATTTTTGAAAAGAGATTTTACAGAGATTCTGTTAATCCAAAAGGTAAAGTATCCTTTGAAGTTAAAGCAGGGGAAAGCGACGTTTGGGTAGCTGTTCCTGAAAAGTTCTCTTCAAGGCTGGAGGAACTTCAGGAAATTTTAACAGAACACCTTGTGCTTATTAGAACACAAATTCAGGATTTCATAAAAGCTCATCCTCAATTTCATAAAAGCTTAAAACCAATAAAGTATCAGGAAAAGATTCTGCCTCTGATAATAAAATTGATGCTTAAATTTTCGGAGGATGCAAACGTTGGTCCAATGGCAGGTGTAGCTGGAGCAGTTAACTACTTCTTGGGAGAGAAGCTGAAAGATGAAGGGATAGGTGAGTTTATCTTAGAAAATGGTGGGGATGTATACATAGTAAGTAGAAAGGAAACTGTTATTGGAATATTTACAGGAAATGAAGAACTTGACAGGAAATTGGGAATAGTTATTCCACCGGGAGAAACTGGAGTTTGCAGTTCATCAAGCATGGTAGGTCCCTCCTTGAGTCTCGGAAGAACTGTAATAGCAACAGCGATAAGTAATAACCCTATACTATCAGATTGTGCAGCAACGGCTCTTGGAAATAGTAAAACTACCATAGAGTTTTCAAACGTCTTTGACACGATAAGGGGAATTAAAGGAGCTTTTGCTGTCATTGATGGTAAGATTGCAATAAAAGGAGATGTAAATTTCATCAAGCTGGAGGGTTAAATGAAATACATTAAGTTTTTTAGAGAACTGTCAAAGGAAGACATACCGATTGTTGGAGGGAAAAATGCCAATCTTGGGGAACTAATAAATATTGGTATTCCAGTCCCTCCAGGATTTGCTGTTACTGCCAAAGCCTATAAAGACTTTATAGAGAAAACGAACTTAAAGGATGAAATCTACTCTCTGATAAAAAGCATAGATGTAAATGTCTACGAAAACCTCGAAAGAACAAGCCGAAAAATCAGAGAACTCATTATTAGTAAAGAGATTCCTCATGACATCGTTGAAGAGATTGAAGAGGCTTACAGAAGGCTCTCAGAAGAGATTAAAGAGGAAAACCCAAGAGTTGCAGTAAGATCATCTGCCACAGCAGAAGACCTTCCAGGTGCAAGCTTTGCAGGGCAACAGGCAACCTTCTTAAATGTAAAAGGGAAACAGGCACTCATTAGAAGCGTCAAGGAGTGCTGGGCAAGTCTGTTCACTGCAAGAGCAATCTTCTATAGAGAAACAAATGGATTTGATCATTTTAAAGTCTTAATATCTGTTGGTATTCAGAAGATGGTCGAATCTAAAGCTTCAGGCATTATGTTTAGCGTTGACCCTGTTACTGGAGAAGATGTTATTGTAATAGAATCCAGCTGGGGGCTTGGAGAGTATATCGTTGGTGGTAGAGTCATTCCTGATAGATTTGTAGTTGATAAGAAAACCCTCCAAATATTAAAGCGCGAAATCAAGAATAAAGAGATAGGTTTATTTTTTGATCCAGAAACAGGGATAAACGTTGAAAGGAGGCTTCCTCCGGAAAAAGCAAAAGCTCCTTCATTAACAGATAAAGAGATAGTTGAACTTGCAAAGCTTGGAATAAAAATTGAAAATCACTACGGAAAGCCGATGGATATGGAGTTTGCAGTCGAAGATAAAGTTTACATACTTCAAGCAAGGCCTGTAACTGCAATTGGAAAGAAACCGAAAGAAACAGAAACTAAGGAAAGGGAAATTCTTGTCAAAGGCCTACCTGCAAGTCCGGGCATAGCTTCCGGGAGAGTTCATGTTCTGTTTGATCCAAAGAAGGATGGGGCTTCCTTTAAAAGGGGTGAGATCCTCGTTACGAAAATGACTGACCCTGATTGGGTCCCACTTATGAAAAAAGCAGCAGCAATAGTAACTGATGAAGGAGGAATGACAGCACATGCAGCCATTGTCTCTAGAGAACTTGGAATTCCTTGCATAGTTGGGACGGGAAATGCAACAAAAGTTCTCAAAACAGGAATGGAAGTTACTGTTAATGCAACTGTTGGAGTTGTCTACAAAGGATATGTTAAAGAATCAAAGCAAGTCCAACCATCTTCAATTCAAATTTCTCCCCATATACCTACAGGAACAAAAATCTACATGAATCTCGGGCAACCTGACATGATTGAAAAGTACAAAGGCCTTCCCATAGATGGAATAGGGCTTATGAGGATTGAATTCATAATATCCGAATGGATAGGCAAACACCCTCTTCTCATGATTAAACAGGGAGATAGCAAAACTTTCATAGAAAAGTTATCCGAAGGCATATCAAAAGTCGCTTCCGCCATATATCCAAAACCTGTCATCGTTCGATTTAGTGATTTCAAGAGCAATGAATACAGAGAGCTCTATGGAGGGGAAGAGTTTGAACCAGAAGAAAGAAACCCAATGATTGGTTGGAGAGGCGTTTCAAGGTACATTTCAAGGACTTATGAGCCGGCATTCAGGTTGGAATGCCAGGCAATTAGAAAGTGCAGGGAACAGGGACTTAAAAATGTATGGGTGATGTTTCCCTTTGTAAGAACAACTTGGGAACTTAAAAAAGCGATTAGAATAATGGAAGATGAAGGGCTTGAAAGGAACAGAGATTTTAAAGTTTTTGCGATGGCCGAAGTACCATCAGTAATTCTTCTTGGAGAGGAGTTTGCTGAAATTGTCGACGGATTTAGCATTGGCAGTAATGATCTAACACAACTCGTTCTCGGAGTTGGAAGAGATTCAAAAATACTCTCAAATCTTGGATACTTTGATGAAAGGGACGAAGCCGTTAAAAGAGCAATATCAATGCTCATAGAGAAAGCCCATTCAAAAGGAAAATCTGTTTCAATATGTGGACAAGCTCCATCAGTATATCCAGAATTCACAAGGTTTTTAGTTGAGTGTGGAATTGACAGTATAAGCGTAAACCCAGATGTGGTTTTAAGAACCAGAGAGATAGTGGCATCAGAGGAAAGGAAATTAATTCTTGACGCTTTAAGAAAAGGAAAAGTATAATTGCATTCAAATATTGTAATTGAGGGTTACATATGAGGAAGTTAATTATAATCCTTTCCATATTTATAACTTCATCTTCGGAGGCCATTACCTTAAAGGACGCTGTTGAAACAGCTCTCTCAAAGAACCACGAACTCAGGGCAAAGGCATTAGAACTTGAAGAGAAGAAAAAAGACGTCACAATTTCCAAGCTTCACCTCTTACCGGTAGTAGACTTATATGGCAAGTACAATAGAACAACAGATCCACCATACTCAATAATGAACAGAATGGAAACTAAAGAACTTAACATGTATGGAACAGATTTCAACGAACCGGGAGTATCAGACCTTTATACAGCTGGATTTACAGCAAAAATACCTTTATGGATGGGTGGAAAGATCAGAATAGGAATAGATATAGCAAAGAACGAGTTTAAGGCTACAAATGAGCAGCTAAAAAAGACAAAAGATAAAATTATTCTTGATGTAATAACAGCCTATTATAATGTTCTCACTGCAAAAGCTTTTGTAAAAACAGCAGAATTTGCTTTATTTGATGCTCAAAAGCATGTTAAGGACGCAAAGACGATTTATAAAGTTGGACTTGGAGTGAAATCAGATTACTTAAGAGCAAAAGTTTATCTTGAGCAAGCAAGAGAAAACCTAATAAAGGCGAAAAGTAACTTCGAAATAGCAAAAAGGGCTTTAAACATAGCGATGGGAGTAGCACCATCAATTGATTTAGAGGTTGATGGAGATCTCGTATATAAACCTTACCAAGTCAACTTAAAAGAATCTATAAAAACTGCTCTTCTTAACAGAAAGGAACTAAAAGAACTAAAGTACAGATTGAAGCAGACGGAAGACTTAAAAAAACTTGCCATCTCAGATTTCTTTCCAAATGTATCAGCTTTTTACGATTATCACATTGATAGTGATGAGAAACTCTTCGGAAGAGAGAATTCAAGCTGGACAATGGGTTTTCAAGCAACGCTTAACATTTTTGACGGTGGCGTGAAGTTCATCAAGCTAAGAAAAGCTAAAATCGCCAAACTCAAGGTAAAGGAATACATGGAAAGAGCCAAAAAGGGAATAGAGTTTGAAGTTTCAAGAGCATACTTTAAAGTTGAGGAAGCGAAAACGAGAGTTGAACTTGCGCAAGCTGCCCTTAAAGAAGCACAGGAGTCCTTAAGGATTGTTGAAAAAAGATACAGGAATGGAATATCAAGCATAACGGAACTGCTTGATACTCAAACAGCTCTTAATGCCGCAAGAAGCAACTATGTTAAGGCACTTTCTGACTACAAGATATCCCTCGTAAACCTTCTATATGCTCAAGGAATCCTCTCTGAAAAGTACAGCGAGCTTTCAGAGTA
>CAZJFY010000007.1:0-16765 GCA_964545225.1 uncultured bacterium
ATTCTTCGAGTTCCTTGAGGAATTCTTTCAAGGCTTCCATGAATTTGCTCTCTTCATGCTTTTGCCTTGATTCAACGATCGTTTTTGTCAACGCCTCTTCAGGAGGTAACCCTTCCCGAACGTGCTTTTCAAATGTCTCTTTCAGTTCTCTTTTTGCTTTTTCCATTAAATTTCCCTTTCAACCATTTCTGTAGTAAAGCACTCTATTGTATCTCCAACCTTTATATCGTTAAAGTTCTCAAGCCCTATTCCACATTCATAACCAGCTTGTACCTCTTTAACGTCCTCTTTGAACCTTTTAAGGGATGAAATTTTCCCTTCAAAAATGACAACCCCATCTCTTACAAGCCTTACGTTTGCGTTCCTTCTTATTATTCCATCCTTTACATAGCAACCAGCAACTGTTCCAACCTTTGGAACCTTGAAAGTTGCCCTAACTTCAGCGCTTCCAAGGTAAACCTCTTTCTCTTCCGGTTTAAGGAGACCTTGCATGGCTTTCTTAATATCATCAACAATCTCATAAATTACTCTATAGGTTCTCACATCCACATTTTCCTTCTCTGCAGCTTTCCTTGCTGAGGAATCCGGTCTTACGTTGAATCCAATAACTATTGCGTTTGAAGCTGCTGCAAGCATTACGTCGTTCTCTGTTATTGGTCCTGTTCCTGAGTGAATCACGTTAACTTTAACCTCTTCTGTTGACAGGTCATCAAGGGATTTCCTTATAGCTTCAATTGAACCCTGAGCATCAGCTTTGACAATAATGTTAAGTTCCTTAACTTCTCCTTTCTGCATTTGTGAAAAGAGATCCTCAAGAGATAACTTCTTCTGCTTTTCAATTGCAGACTCCCTTGCAAGTTCCTGCCTGTGTTGTGCTATTTTCCGTGCAGTCTTCTCATCTTTAACAACAGCAAATTTATCTCCAGCCTGGGGAATTCCATCAAGGCCTAATACTTCAACTGCCATGGAAGGAGGAGCTTCTTTTACCTGATTTCCCTTATCATCAAACATCGCCCTTATTTTACCAGCGTAAAGTCCTGCTACTACGCTATCTCCAACTTTGAGAGTTCCATTTTGAACGAGAAGCGTAGCAACAGGTCCCCTCTGCCTGTCAAGCTTTGCTTCAAGGACAACTCCTCTCGCGGGTCTGTTAGGATTGGCCTTTAAGTCCATCATTTCTGCTTGAAGAACTACCATCTCAAGCAGTTCGTCAACTCCCTGACCTGTCTTTGCAGAAACAGGGACCATTATTGTGTCTCCGCCCCAATCTTCAGGAACAAGTCCATGCTGGGAGAGTTCCTGTTTTACCTTTTCAGGGTTTGCTCCAGGCTTATCAATTTTGTTTATAGCAACGATTATAGGAATACCAGCAGCTTTTGAGTGGTTAATAGCTTCAACTGTTTGGGGCATAACCCCATCATCGGCTGCAACCACAAGTATGGCTATGTCCGTTACTTGAGCACCTCTTGCTCTCATTGCGGTAAACGCTTCATGACCTGGGGTGTCAAGGAACGTTATTTTCCTTTTCCCTTCAGATGTTTCAACTTCAACAATGGAAGCTCCTATATGTTGAGTTATCCCCCCTGCTTCCCTTTCAGCAACCTTTGTGTTCCTTATATAATCTAAGAGAGTTGTTTTTCCGTGGTCAACGTGACCCATTACGGTCACGACAGGAGGACGGGGTTTGAGGTTTTCAGGAGATTCTACTTCCTCCTCAGTAATTTCTGGAAACTCCTCACTTTCGATTTTCGCTATCTTCCCGTGCTTTTCTATAAGCTTTTTGGCTGTTTCAAAGTCTATTGGCTGATTTATGGTTACCATCTTACCCAAAGTTATAAGTTCCCCTATCAGTTGAGTTGGTTCGACACCAAGCTTTTCTGCAAGCTCCTTAACGGAGATAACTTCTGGGATAACAACGGTTTTTGCTCTTTCTTCCTCTTCAATGAGCCTTTGCAACTGCTCTTCCTCAGATAACTCCTCAAAGGGGACTTCCTTGATAGTTTCCTTTTCTTTCTTTTTCCTCTTTTTCCTTTTAGCTTTTGCTCTGTTCTTTTCCTCTATTTTTCTCATCAGTTCCTGAAATTTCTTCTGTTCTTCAAGTTCCCTCTTTTCTCTTTTCTTTTCGGCTATAATTTCTTCTTCTGTTTTGGGTTTTTCCTTTTCCCTCTGCTCTTTCATTGAGGTGACAAGTTTTTCAAGCTGTTCTCTTGTTACTTTTTCCTCTTTCTTCTCAGCAAAGGGTTTTGGTTTTTTTTCTCTGAAAGGCTTCCTTTCCTCCTTTGCCTTTGGCTTTAAGAACCTTCTCTTCCTTCTTCTCCTTGCAATTTCCTCAGGAGAGAGAACTCTCACGTCCTTTCTCCTTCTCTCTTCTCTTCTTGGCTTCTCTTCAATCGGTTTTTCTTCTGGTTTTATTTCAACCTCTTTCGGTTTAACCTCTTTTAATTCAACTTTCTCTTTCTCAACATTTTCCCTCTGAACAGCTTTTCTCTCTTTTTCAACTTTTTTCTCTTCCTTTTCCTTCTTAACGGAGACAGGTTTAATGAATTCTTTAACAAGCATTACTTGCTTTTCATCAAGTCCGGACTGTGCATTTTTTACCTGTATGTCAAGCTCATTTTTAAGCTTCTCTATTAGCTCCCTTGAACTCATACCAAGTTCTTTTGCAAGTTGATACACTCTTATTTTAGCCAAACTTATACCTCCAAATGATTTCGGCTTTAAATATAAGGTGCTGGGCTATTATATCAAGTAGTTAGAAGGCGTCTTTTATGTGTTCTATTCTGTAATTTTCTCCATCGGTTTCAATTCCGATGACATCAAATCTAAGGGATTCGTATTTGATTTTATTGGTTTTAAGGAAAAACATGGCAGTTTTTCTTATTTTCTGAATCTTCCTATTATCAACCGATTCACTGGGTGATGTTTGGGCGTTTTTTCTCCGAAGCTTTACTTCAACAAATACAAGAGTTCTTTCATGTTGGTCATATGCAATGATGTCAATTTCTCCCGAGTAACATCTGAAGTTTCTCTTCAAAATATTGTAACCTTTCCTCAATAGATGTCGGGAAGCAATCTGTTCTCCTTTCTCTCCGCTCTTTTGCACCCATAACTCCTTTAAAGCTTCTCCTATGAACTGGTGAAGCTCCGAAGATTTGAATTTTTATTTTATGCTCTTTTGTGGGATAGCCCTTATTCCTCTTTAATCCATATTCCGGGAAGACCTTGTCAAGTTCCTCCATCAGGTAATCCCTTGAAACCTTTGCTATTATGCTTGCAGCAGCACATGAAAAGCTTCTCTCATCCCCTTTAATCAGGTTTAACTGATTTTTAAATCCTTCAAGGTGAACGGCATCTGTTATTATGAAATCAGGTTCCCTTTTTAGTTTCCTTATTGCTCTTTTCATTGCAAGTTTAGTTGCTTCAAGTATGTTGATTCTGTCAATCTCCTTGCTATCTGAGATGCCGATTCCAAAATCAAGGCAGTTAGAGACAATTTTCTTAAATAGGGTTTCTCTTTCCAATTGCTTTAGCTTTTTTGAGTCTTTAAAGATGAAAGGGGAGGTGAACGGCGGGAAAACAACAGCTGCTGCTACTACAGGACCTGCTAATGGTCCCCTTCCCGCCTCATCTATGCCGGCAACGCGTTTAAATCCCTTTTCCCATAGCTCATTTTCAATCTTGACTATTTCTTTGTCATCCACTCTTTCTTCTCTTTAATTCTTGCAGCCTTACCTTTAAGTTCTCTTAAGTAGTAAAGTCTTGCCCTTCTCACAATACCCCTTTTAAGAACCTGTATGCTATCAATCACTTTTGAGTTTATTGGGAACGTTCTCTCAATTCCTACTCCGTAGGAAACCTTTCTCACAGTGAAAGTTGCACTATTTCCGCTTCCCCTTTTCCTGATAACAACCCCTTCGAAAGCCTGAATCCTTTCCTTATCACCTTCCTTTACCTTAACGTTCACCCTTACAGTGTCTCCGGGTCTGAATTCGGGTATATCCTTTCTTGCGTACTTTTCTTCAACCGTTCTTATAAGTTCGTCCATGCTTGCCATAGCTCTATCCTCCAATAATGTTAAAGACGGGCATCAAATTATATTGATATTGTCCAAAAAGTCAACATCTTTCTTAATTTGTTCTGGAGCCTGATGCAAAATTGCATATTTTTAAAATCCCATAAATTTTTCATTGGAGTAGGATGAAGGACAGGATTGTTATTAGAGGAGCAAGGCAACACAACCTCAAAAACGTTGATATTGAGATTCCAAAGAACAGCCTCGTTATAATAACAGGTCTTTCCGGTTCTGGGAAATCCTCCCTTGCTTTTGATACGCTTTACGCTGAGGGACAGAGAAGGTATGTTGAATCTCTTTCATCCTATGCAAGACAGTTTTTACAGCTTATGGAAAAGCCTGACGTTGATTTGATAGAGGGTCTTTCTCCCGCCATATCTATTGAGCAGAAGACAGTTTCAAAGAATCCAAGGTCAACTGTTGGAACAACAACGGAGATACATGATTATTTAAGAGTTCTCTTTGCAAGGGTAGGAACTCCTTACTGTCCAAACTGTAACGTGAAGATAAAACCTCAGACGGTTCAGGAAATTGTTGACAGGATCCTCTTGAAAGATGGAATGAGGATAATGATCCTTTCCCCTGTTGTAAGGGAGCAGAAGGGTGAGCATAAAAACCTAATTGAAAGATTGATGAAGCAAGGGTTTAGAAGAGTAAGGATTGATGGGAAAGTTTACAGAATAGAGGAAGCTTTAGAATTGAAGCTTGAGAAGAAGGTCAAGCACTCAGTTGACGTTGTTGTTGACAGGGTGAAGGTTTCAAGTGAGGAGAGGGTAAGAATTGCTGATTCAGTTGAAATGGCTGTTAAGCTTTCCGAGGGACTTGTTGTAATAAAAGATTACGATTCGGAGAGTGAAGAGCTTTTCAGCATTAAAGGGGCATGTCCAGTTTGTGGTTTCAGTTTTAAAGAGATATCTCCAAGACTTTTCTCCTTTAACAGTCCACTTGGAGCGTGTCAGGAATGTGGAGGGATAGGCTTTTCTATGAGGATAGATCCGGATCTTTTAATAGACTGGAACCTTCCCGTTACACGTTCAATTGAGCTTTTAGAAAGGGCAAAGTTTGAATACTTAAGAGATATGCTTGAAACGGCATGCGATTATCTTGGAATTCCTTATGATAAGCCAATTGGAGAACTTGATGAGGAAGACCTGAACTTCATTCTCTATGCTCCAAAGGGGCTTTTAAGGGTTTACAACACAGTATCGTGGAGGAAGGGGAAGTACAAGCCTTATTACTTTGAAGGGATAATAGAGCATCTTGAGAGAAGATATAGGGAGTCTGAATCTGAAAAGGTAAGGGATTACATTGAGCCTTATTTAAGAGAGGTTGAATGCAGTGCATGTAAAGGTAAAAGGCTTAACAGGGAGGCGCTTTCGGTAAGGATCAAGGGATTGGACATTTCAGAAGTTGAAAGTCTTGACATAGGGTCATGCTATAGGTTTTTTGAGTCAATTGAGTTTGAAGGAAAGAAAGCTGTAATTGCTGAAAGGATTCTTAGGGAGATAAAGAGCAGGTTAAAGTTCCTGTTAGATGTTGGGCTTGATTATTTGACGCTCGACAGGAGAACGGGAACTTTATCCGGTGGAGAGTCTCAGAGGATAAGGCTTGCAACCCAGATAGGTTCAAGGTTAACAGGGGTTCTTTATGTTCTTGATGAGCCGAGCATAGGTTTGCATCAAAGGGATAACAGAAGGTTAATTTCAACGTTGAAAGAGCTAAGGGATCTTGGAAATACTGTAATTGTTGTTGAACATGACCTTGAAACAATAAGGAGTGGTGATTTTGTCATAGACATGGGACCAGGTGCTGGTG
Source organism: uncultured bacterium (assembly GCA_964545225.1). Lineage (GTDB taxonomy): Bacteria > Aquificota > Aquificia > Desulfurobacteriales > Desulfurobacteriaceae > CAZJFY01. The sequence goes on from CAZJFY010000007.1 coordinate 5,888, forward strand.
TTCATGGAGGGGAAGTTGTTGCCTGTGGAACGCCTGATCAAATAAAGGAGAATGAGCTTTCAATTACAGGAAAGTACATTTCAAATAAGCTTAACATTGAAGTTCCAGAAAAGAGAAGGTCTGTTACCGGTAAGAGCATTAAAGTTTACGGAGCTTCGGAGCATAACCTTAAAAATATAGATGTTGAGTTCCCTCTCGGGCTTTTTATATGTGTGACGGGTGTTTCCGGGTCCGGGAAGTCAACGCTCGTAAATGACATACTCTATAAGGCACTCATTAAAGAAATTTACGGTTCAAAAACTATTCCCGGGAAGTTCAGGAAGATTGAGGGTGTTGAGTTTATAGACAAGGTTGTTAGCGTTGATCAATCTCCGATAGGGAGAACTCCAAGGTCTAATCCTGCTACCTATGTTGACCTTTTCACCCATATAAGGGATCTGTTTGCAGCAACGCCTGAAGCAAGAGCAAGGGGTTACAGGAAGGGAAGGTTTTCCTTCAACGTTCCAGGGGGTAGGTGTGAAGCTTGTAAGGGGGATGGAGTTGTAAAGGTTGAAATGCACTTTCTTCCAGATATCTACGTTACATGTGATGTTTGCGGGGGCAAAAGGTACAACAGAGAAACTCTTGAAGTTACCTACAAGGGCAAGAACATTTATGACGTTCTTGAGATGACAGTTGAGGAAGCTCTTGAGTTCTTCAGGAACCATAAGGCAATTTTGAGGAAACTTAAAACCCTTTACGATGTTGGACTTGGCTACATCAAGCTTGGTCAGCCTGCGACAACGCTTTCTGGTGGAGAGGCTCAGAGGATTAAGCTTGCAAAGGAACTTTCAAAGAAGGCTACCGGCAGAACTCTTTACATCCTTGATGAACCGACAACGGGACTTCACATCCATGACGTGAAAAAACTGATAGAGGTTCTGAATAGGCTTGTTGACATGGGTAATACTGTTATTGTTATTGAACATAACCTTGACCTTGTAAAGTGTGCAGATTGGATAATAGATCTTGGGCCGGAGGGTGGAGAGAAAGGAGGAGAAGTTGTTGCAGCTGGCACTCCTGAAGAGGTGGCGCAGACAGAGACCTGGACGGGGAAGTTTCTGAGAGAGGTAATCTATGGAACGGATGTTAGCTTTTGCAGGAATTGATGTTGGGGGAGCTGAGAACACTTATGTTTCAGTTTTAATAATGAGAAATGGCAGTTTAACTTTTAAGAAGGTGGAGTATTCTGATGGGATATCCGGGATTGCTCAGTCATTAAGCTCTTTAAGTGGATGTGATGTTGTTTCATGTGCGATTGATGCTCCACTTTCTTACGATATCTCATCAAGAACGGGCGATAGGAAGTCCGACAGGAAATTAAGGGAGCTTTTAGAAAATCCAAGCATTGTTATGCCTCTGAACTCAATGATGGCAGTTCCTTTAAGGGGGAGAATCATTGCGGAGATTCTGAGGGGTTTTATTGGTGCTGTTATTGAAACTCATCCCACAGCTTCCCTCTACCTTATGGGTGTAGATGAGGAGTTCGTTAAAAATTACAAGAAAGATGAGGGGATTATAGGTAAGCTCTTAAATCAGCTGATTGGAAAGATTGAGAGTTTAACAGGTCTGCAGTTTAAAGAGGAAGATGAAGTTAAAACGGATGGGGATGTTGATTCCCTTGTGTGTGCATTAACAGCTTACCTTTTCATCAATGACACTTTAAGGCTTTTGAAACTTACAGAGTACAGTTTAAGTGAAAGGGGATACGCTCCCTTTTACGTTGTGAGGGGTGAGTTTTGAAGTTCATTTTTGCCTTTCTTTTCATGTTGAATTCCTGTTTTGCTGAGACGGTCTTGCTAAAAACAGACCTCCTATATCCCGGTTCCCTTAACGTCATTTCCGTTGAGGGGTTGAAGGTTGGGAGCAGGTATAAAGTCTTAATAAAGGATGGCAGGAGCTGGTATGGATTCCCCTTTAGGGCGGAAGCTGTAAAACAGGATGTTCTTTATGCTATTCCTCTGACAAAGAGCAGGGAGATAGTTCTTGTCCTGACAAGGGATGGGAAAGAAACCGTTTTTAGAAGGAGGATAAGGTTAAGGGCAAGGAAGTTTAGAGTTTCAAGGATAAGAGTTTCAAGGAAATTTCTCTATCCTCCAAAAGATCAGCTTGAAAGGATTAGAAGGGAAAATCAGCTTTTAAGGAAGACTTTCAAGATTGTAACCGATAGGAAGTTTAAATCTCTAAATTTTTTATGTCCTGTTAAACATCCTTCTGTGTCAACTCCATTTGGTGCTGTAAGGATAATAAATGGAAAGAGGAGAAGCATCCACTGGGGTGTTGATTTTAGGGGGAAGAAGGGAGATCCCGTTTTTGCTTCCCTATCTGGGAAGGTTGTCATTTCAAGGGAGCTTTACTACACGGGGAAAACGGTTGTAATTGACCATGGACTTGGACTTTACTCTCTTTACGCTCACCTTAGCAGGCTCAACGTGAAGGAGGGGGATTTTGTAAGGAAAGGTGAAGAAATTGGAAGGGTTGGCTCAACAGGAAGGTCAACAGGTCCTCACCTTCACTTTGGAATTTACCTTGATGATGTTAAAGTTGATCCGTTGCTTGCATTTAGACTGAGGATGAGATGAAAAACGAAAAAGTTCTTGGTTTCCTTGATGCTTTTTCTATAGGCGTTGGGGGGATGATTGGTGCAGGGATATTTTCAATTCTTGGCTATTCCGTCCAGATGGCGGGAAGTTTTGCTTACGTTTCCTTCATGATTGCTGGCCTTGTGGCACTTCTTTCCGCTTACTCGTATGCAAAACTCAGCGTCAGGTATCCATCCCCGGGAGGGGCAGTTGATTTCCTTATAAAGGGGTTTGGGGATGGCGTTTTCAGTGGTGGGTTAAACGTTCTCCTGTGGTCAGGGTACGTTTTTGCGATAGCTTTATATGCAAAGGCTTTTGGTGGTTATGCTTCGGCTCTCTTCTCCAGGGATATGGCTTTAGTTTTTAGTGTGGGGATTATCCTTTTCTTTACACTAATAAACCTTGCAGGGGCAAAAGTTGTTGGGAGGTCTGAAATTGGTATAGTTGCTCTTAAGGTTTTAATACTTTTGTTCTTTGCGCTTATAGGCTTGATAACCCTTGATGTGTCCCGTTTCTCCTCAAGTGTTCCAGCTTCAAACGTTCTGTTTGCATCAGGCCTTATTTTCATATCCTATGAGGGTTTTGGAATAATTGCGAATACGGCAGGAGACATAAGGAATCCAGAAAGGAACCTACCAAGAGCGTTCTATGCAAGCGTGCTATTCGTTATGATTGTTTACGTTCTTGTCTGCATTGCTCTAATTGGCAACCTCCCTTATGAAGAGATTGTAAAAGCTAAGGAGTACGCTCTTGCTGCAGCTGCAAGACCATTTCTTGGGGAGTCCGGTTTTGATGTTATATCCATAGCGGCTCTTTTTTCAACCGCATCTGCTATAAATGCAACAATTTATGGAGGGGTTAACGTTAGTTACATGGTTGCAAGGTATGGGCAGATGCCGAAGGCTTTTGAAAAGCAAATTGGCGGGAAGAACGTTGAAGGTATTTTACTGATGTCGGCAGCAGTTATCCTCCTTGTTCTTTCCTTTAACCTTGATGGAATAGCGATGATGGGTAGCATGGTTTTCCTTGTAATCTATGGAGCTGTTAGTCTTGCCCACATGAGGCTCTACAGGGAAACAGGAGCAAACCCCACCATTATTTTCCTTTCTGTCGTATCCTGCATTTTGATCCTCTCCATCCTTATCTACTATGAGATGGTAAATTCACCTTTCACGCTAAAAGCTTTTCTCTTTGTTCTTTTCTATTCATTTTTAGGGGAGTGGAGTTACAGGGTTTACTCTGGAAGGAGGATAAAGGTTTAAAAATCAAATTCGTAATCGTCCGTGTCGTCAAAAACTATCTTGTCGTCTTCTATTACGTAGTTATCTTCAGCTTCTGGTTCTTCAACTTTCCTTTCAATGTAAGTATCATTGAGGTTTTCAAACCTCGTGAGCTCCTTTATAAAGGAAAGCTTTACCGTTCCTGTTGGTCCGTTCCTTTGCTTTGCAATGATTAGTTCGGCAATTCCCATCTCATCTGGAGATGGTTCTTTCTTGTAAACCTCCGGCCTATGGATGAATATGACAACATCAGAGTCCTGTTCAATGCTACCACTTTCACGAAGGTCTGCAAGCTGTGGCCTTTTATCTGCTCTCTGCTCGACCTGTCTTGAGAGCTGCGAGAGGGCTATTACAGGTATGTTAAGCTCCTTTGCAAGGCTTTTTAAAGATCTTGAGATTTCCGAAACTTCCTGCTGTCTGTTTTCTGTTCTCTTTATTCCCTTCATTAGCTGGAGGTAGTCAATTATCAACAGGTCAAGCCCTATTTCAGTCTTTAGCCTTCTTGCCTTTGCTCTTGCGTCAAGGACAGATATTGCTGGGGTGTCGTCAATGTAAAGAGGTGCCTGCCTTATTGTGTCGCTTGCTTCAATGAGCCTGTCAAGTTCGTGAGAGGTTAGAAATCCTGTTCTTATTTTCTGTAGGGGAATTTTTGATTCCTGTGAAAGCAACCTTATAACCAGTTGTTCCTTTGACATCTCAAGTGAAAAGAAAGCAACGTTTTTCCCCTCTTTTACCGCAACGTTGTAAGCTATTGATAGTGAGAGTGCTGTTTTACCCATAGAAGGTCTTGCTGCAATTATGATTAGGTCTGAATCGTGCAGTCCGGATGTTCGGTTATCAAGCTCAAAAAATCCAGTGGGAATTCCTGTAACCATTTCCCGTCTTGCCGCAAGCTCTTCTAAATTTTTAATCACATCTGGAATAATCTCTGATACCGGAACAAGAGCATTTGAAATCCTTTCCTCGGATAGAGAGAAAACGTCTTTTTCAAGTTCATCAATAAGAACATCAGGGTCTGGCGTTGTTTCAAGTCTCTTGTTAATTTTTTCTGTAACGTCAACGATTTTCCTTAAAAGAGATTTGTCCTTTATTACCTTGCATGCTGATTCAAATCGCTCAAGGTTATCAAGCGCGAACTCAATTATGTAACCTAAATATTCAGCTCCACCTACCAGCTCAAGTTTGTTCCTTTTCTCAAGTTCATCCTTGTAGGATATTTCGTTCAGCTGGGATTCCGTAAAGCCTTCAGCTAATAGGGTTCTTATGAATTTGAACAGCTCTTTATGTTCCTCCTTGAAGAAGTCTTCAGGGTTCAGGAGTTCAACTGCCCTGAAGGCGTAGGAGGGCTGAACTATTATTGTTCCGAGTACGGAAAGTTCTGCGTCGATAGAAAAGGTTTTCACTGCTTTAACCCTTTTTCTGCGATTTCAACTGCTTTGAACAAGGCTTTTGCTTTGTTAACCGTTTCCTTCGCCTCAAGCTCAGGGATAGAGTCTGCAACGATGCCTGCTCCTGCTTGAATATAAACCTTATCTCTTCTTATGACAGCTGTTCTTATTGCTATGGCCGTATCCATGTTTCCATCAAATGAGAAGTAGCCAACTGCTCCCGCATAAATTCCCCTTCTTGATGGTTCAATTTCATCTATTATTTGCATAGCTCTTACCTTTGGAGCGCCTGATACTGTTCCTGCAGGAAAACATGCTCTCAAAACGTCAAAGGCATCTTTCCCGTTCTCAAGCACACCTATAACGTTTGAAACGATGTGCATTACATGAGAGTACCTTTCAATTACCATCAATTCTGTTACCTCAACGCTTCCCGGTTTTGAAACCCTTCCAACGTCGTTTCTTGCAAGGTCAACAAGCATAATGTGTTCTGCCCTTTCCTTTTCATCTGACAGGAGTTCCATTTCAAGCTTTTTATCTTCCTCTTCGTTTTTTCCCCTTCTCCTGGTTCCGGCTATAGGTCTTGTTTCTATTTTCTTCCCCTCAAGCCTTACAAGGACTTCCGGTGAAGCACCTGCAACTTTTAGATCTCCGTAATCGAGGAAGTACATGTACGGTGATGGGTTTATAAATCTTAAGGCTCTGTAAAGATTTATTGGCTCTCCACAAAATCTCTTTTCAAACCTCCTTGAGAGAACAACCTGAATGATATCTCCAGCTTTTATGTACTCCTTTGCCTTTTCAACTGCTGACATAAAGTCCCTATCGGGAAAGTTAACGCTCCAGCTGTTTTCAGTTTTGCACGGTTTACTTTTAAAGCTAATTTCCGATGTTAATGCGTTTTCTATTTCTGAAAGCCTATCTTTGGCCTTTGAAAATGTTAGTTCAAGGTTTTCTTCACGGTTTGTGATTATGTAGCTTATAATTGTTATTGTTTTCCTTATGTTATCAAATACCAAAAGGGCTTCTGGAAGGGAGAAGAGCATATCGTACATAAAGGAGTCTTCTTTTTCAGGTTTCACGTTAACTTTTGGCTCAAAAAACCTTACAGCGTCGTAGCTTAAGAATCCAAAGAAGCCTCCCCAGATTTTTGGGAGTTCTGGAAACCTGTAGGGTTTGTAACGGTTAAAGACCTCCTTTAAGACTTCAAGGGGGTCATGTTTGAGGCTCTTTACGGTGATTCTTCCAAGCTCGTTGATTTCTGCATATCTATCCTTGCTTTTAACAGTTACGTAGCTTCCAATTCCTATTACGGAGAACCTTCCCCACTTTTCTCCTCCTTCAACGCTTTCAAGGAGGAAATTTGCTCCTTTATCCTTAAGCTTTATGAAAGCAGAAACAGGAGTTTCAAGATCAGCCAAGACCTCTTTAAAAATGGGGATAAGGTTGTATCCCTTTTTTGCAATCTCTTTAACTTTCTCAATATCTGCCATTGTTTCTCCAGACGGTTGATAGGAAATTATACTAACTGATGCGTTTGAGGATACTTACAGGAACTTCTGCTGTGGGGCATATCTTTGCTGCTTTTAATAGGACAATGACTCTTTCGCCACCACTCTTGGCTTTCAATACCTCTCCGATGAAGCCTCTGAATGGTCCTTCAAGGATCTCTACAGTTTCTCCCTCCTTAAAGGTTTCCTCCTTAACCAATTTTCCGCCGGATATTTTCTTCAAGCTCTGTATAAGTTCTTCACTTACTGATGGGACATTTTCCCCAAACCTTACAACCCTCCTTACGCCTCTCGTGTAATTAACGTTTATAAAGTCCTTTTCAAGGGAGAACTTTGCAAACATGTAAAGGGGGAACATTGGTTCAACTTTTTCTGTTTTCCCCTTCTTTACCCTTATCTTTGGGTAGAAGGTTTCAATGCCAATACGGGAAAGCTGAGCCTTAACTACCTGCTCTTTTGCGGGTTTGATATGGATTATGTACCAGTTTTTCTTTTCCATCCTCTCCACAGTAGAAACTTTGTGCTGAAACAATAAATTTAACTCCAAAACGTTCATCGTAAAGAGGAGTTTTATGAAGGTTTCAGAGTTTGATTATTACCTTCCAAAAGAGTTAATAGCTAAGTACCCAGCTGTTCCGAGGGATTCATCAAGGCTTCTTGTTCTTGATAGGGGAAGCGGCAAAATCGAGCATAGAATATTCAGGGATATACTTTTCTACTTGAGAAGGGGAGATGTCCTTGTCCTTAACGATGCTAAGGTAATTCCTGCGAGGCTTATTGGTCAGCTTGATACCGGAGGTAAAGTAGAAGTTTTCCTTGTAAAGAAGTTAGGTGCTGGTGAATGGGAGGTTCTATCAAAACCAGCAAGAAAACTGAGGGTTGGAAGGTTTATAAAGTTTGGAGAGGGACTTGAATGTGAAGTTGTGGATTTTATAGGGGAAGGGAAAAGGGTTGTTAGGTTTAAGGGTGAAAATACAGATGAGAAGATTTACAGAGTGGGGAAGGTGCCCCTTCCCCCTTACATTGAGAGGGAAGAGATTCCGGAGGACAGAAGAAGCTATCAAACTGTTTTTGCAAGGAAGGAGGGAGCAGTTGCGGCTCCAACAGCAGGTCTTCACTTTACGGAGGAACTTTTAAGGAGGGTGGAGGAAAAGGGAGTTTTAGTAAAATTCTTAACGCTTTATGTTGGTCCCGGAACGTTTAAACCTGTGAAGTGTGAGGATGTTGAAAAACATAAAATGGAAAGTGAAGCATTTTCAATTCCTGAGGATACTGCAAATGAGATAAATGCTGCAAAGTATGATGGTAGAAGGGTTATAGCTGTTGGAACAACCGTTACAAGGGCTCTTGAAAGCTCAGCGACATCAGAGGGTGTAAAGGCTGGGGATGGAATCACGAACCTTTTCATATATCCCGGGTACAGGTTTAAGGTTATTGATGCTTTAATTACAAACTTTCACCTGCCAAGGTCAACTCTCCTTATGCTTGTTTGTGCCTTTGCAGGAAAGGAGAAGGTGTTAAATGCTTATAGGGAAGCTGTTAGGAAGGGTTACAGGTTTTATAGTTTTGGTGACGCTATGTTTATCCTCTAACTTGGCATCTGCTTATGATTTTGATGGTGAAGAGTTAAAGTATGAACTTTACTGGACAATCTTTCACATTGCAGATGCAAAGGCAAAGGCAAAAAAAGTTGATAAGGACATCTACAGGTTTGAAGGGAAAGTAAGCACAGCAGGTGTTGCCAGATGGTTTAAGAAAATAGTTGATAGAGGTTATTCAATTTGGGACGGCAGGAAGCTTGTTCCTATTAAGACTTTCATATCCCAGAAAGAGGGGGATTACGTCAGGGAGAAAATATACATTTACGACTTTGGGAAAAAGGAAGTTACTTTTATTAAAAGAAAGCCCGGGAAGAAAGATCAGGTTAGGAAGGGGAAAATAGAGTTTTTCCCCTTTCAGGATATGGTTTCAGCCATTTACTATTTCCGAAAGTATGGAAAGTTTAAGGTAGGTGAGGAAACAAGTTTCCCCATATGTGTTGATGGAAAGTTTTACGTTGCAAAGGTTAAGGTGATATCTGAAGAAAGGATAGATACTCCTTTTGGAAAGGTTGATACCTTTAAGTGTTCGCCGTCCAGGGAGTTAACGTTAAAAGGCTCTTTTGAAAGAAGAGGCGATGCTTTTGTCTGGTTTACAAAGGATGAGAGACATATTCCAGTTAAGTTTGTTGGGAAGGTTAAGATCGGAAGCATTAGTGCAGTTTTAGTTTCGGCAAAGGGGAAGAGCTTTCAGTTGAGGAGAAGAGAGGAAAAGATGGAGGAGAGGATAAGGGAGAAGTTTCTGGAGGGAAATTATGGGTTTTGAGTTAAAAACTCCTCTTTTAGCGGTTGATGGAATTGTCAACGTTCAGGATGAAAATGGAATTATGAGAGGGATTGTTCTCATAGAGAGAAAGTATCCTCCGATAGGACTTGCTCTTCCCGGTGGGTTTGTTGAGATTGGAGAAACGGTGGAGAGAGCTGTTATTAGGGAGATGAAAGAGGAGATTGGACTTGATATAGTTATTTTAAGGCAGTTTCACGTCTATTCAGATCCTGAAAGGGATCCAAGAGGGCATACGGTATCTGTTGTCTTTGAATGCGTTGCAAGGGGAGAGCCAAAGGGGGCAGATGATGCGAAAGTTGCAAGAGTGTTTGCGTATGATGATATTCCATTTGACAGGCTTGTTTTTGACCATGGAAGGATTTTAAGGGATTACCTTGATAGGAGGTTTTAATGTCTTTTAAAGCTATCATCCTTGCAGCTGGTAAAGGCACAAGATTCAAATCTGATATTCCGAAAGTTCTTCACGAGGTGCTTGGGAAACCGATGCTCTGGTACGTTGTAAAAGCTGCAAAGGAGGCAGGAGCTGAGGAAATTATCGTTGTTGTTGGCTATAAAAGGGAGATGGTTGAAGCGTTTTTGAGGTCAGAGTTTCCAGAGGTAAGAGTAGTTTATCAGGAAAGACAGCTTGGCACAGGTCATGCAGTAATGTGTGCTAAAGAGCTTTTAGCAAACTTCAAAGGAAAGCTTGTTGTTCTCAATGGGGATACGCCTTTAATTGAGCCGGAGGAGATCAAAAGAATTTCTGAAGTTAATGCTGATATGGTTGTTCTGACAGGTTCAGTTGATGACCCATCCGGCTATGGAAGGGTAATAAGGGATGGAGGAGAGATACTTTACATTGTTGAGGAGAAGGATGCTACGGATGAAGAGAAGGGAGTAAAAGAAGTTAATGCTGGCATATATGCTTTTGACTCAAGAAAACTTTTTGAGGCACTAAGCAACATAAGTAATAGAAATGCGCAGGGTGAGTATTACCTTCCAGATGTTCTTAAAGTTTTTAAGGAAAGAAGCTGGAGCGTTATTCCTTTAGTTGTAAGGGATTTTTCAACAGTTATGGGTGTAAACAACAGGTATGAGCTTTCAGAAGCCGAAAAGTTCCTTATCAGGAGAATTGTTAAAAGTCATCAGTTAAATGGTGTTACTATCCATAATCCAGATTTTGCCTACATTGAGCCGGAAGTTGAGATTGGAAAGGACACACAGATATTTGCTCCTGTCTATATAAAGGGTAGAACGAGAATCGGTAAAGGGTGTTCTATAGGCGCTTTTACGGAGATTAGAGATTCAGAGATAGGGGATAATGTTGTAATTGAAACGCACTCATGGATTGAGGGAGCAAAACTTGAGAACGGCTCATCATGTGGGCCTTTCGTGAAGCTGAGGAAAGGAACCTATCTTGAACCTTTGGCAAGGGTTGGTACCTTCGTTGAAACAAAAAACGCCCATCTTGGGAAAGGGGTTAAAGCAAACCACCTGTCGTATTTAGGGGATTGTAAAATAGGAGAAGATACCAATATTGGAGCAGGAACTATCACCTGTAACTACGATGGTTTTAACAAGTGGAGAACAGAGATTGGAAGGAATGTTTTTGTTGGGAGTAATACCCTTTTCATTGCACCTGTCAAAGTCGGTGATAACTCCATCACCGCTGCCGGATCTGTTATAACTTCGGATGTTCCTGACAATACTTTGG
>CAZJFY010000008.1:0-16478 GCA_964545225.1 uncultured bacterium
CAAGCGATTTGATGAGGAAACCTACATCAAAAAATTGATAAACTGGCTTAAAAATGAAAAAGAACACAGATATCCCTCAGGAGCTCATATAAATGCAGCTCTTTCCTACCTCTCTGGAGCCAATCCTGAGGAGGCAAGGGTAAACAGCTCGGAATTTGACGGTACTGTTCCAGCTATTGCAGCAGGGCTGTTCTACTGGTTTGACAGTGAAAGAGCTATTGTTGAAGCGAAAAGAATGGTAAATGTTACCCATGAGGGAGATGTTGTCCTTGATGTTTCAGGAATAATCGCATTAGCTATTTCCAAAATTATAAGTGGAATTTTCCTATCAAATAGCGATGATAAAATTGAGTTCATTGAATTCCTCATGAGCAAGACCGAAACGTCAATTGTCAGGTCTTACTTAAACCTTGTTCAGTCCTTAATAATTGAAGGAGTAGATGATTTAAACGAAGCAATTCTGAAACTTGGAAACGGAAACTTTTCTCCAGAAGTTCTTTCACTGTCTCTATTCATATTCTTAAAAAACACTTCATCCTTTAGAAATGCTGTACTTAAAGCAGCAAATGCTTATGGGGACTTTGGAGGGTGCACGAGTGGAATCGGTTTCTTAACCGGGGCTCTCTCTGGAGCTTTGTTAGGAATAGAAAGCATCCCCTCAAGCTTCATCAATGATATTGAAAATAACCAATATCTGCATCGTCTTTCTGAAAAAATCAAATAGTGTTTTCAAGATCGTAAAGGTTAAAAGTACTATGAAACCTGAACTCCTCCCTTTCGTAAGGGAAGTCCTTTCTGTAATGACCTCCTCTGCTCTCCTCTCTCCTCATAGCACTCACGGCAATGGCAACACCTAAAATAGCTGAATTCCTAACCTCCCATGATGAGGAAGACCTCACAATCCCGGAAAGAACCTCTATTGCTTTTGTCAATGAAGAAGCATCCCTAACAATTCCAACATTTTCCCACATAATCTTCTTGACTTCCTCAAAGTCAAATTCCTTTTCACTTTTCTCCATGTCTCTTAACTCAATGTCAATCTCTTCAAAATCAAGACTTAAAAATCTCAAATCCCTAAACATTCCATAAGCAGTCCTCTCTCCAAAAACAAGACACTCAAGCAAGGAATTACTTGCAAGCCTGTTGGCACCATGAACTCCTGTGCAAGCTGCTTCACCTATTGCAAATAACCCCTTTATATTTGTCCTCCCAAACGTATCAACCCTAATCCCACCAATGTAGTAGTGCGCTACAGGGGAAACGGGGACAAGCTCCTTTTCCGGGTCTATGCCGTTTTCAAGCAACTTACCTACAATAGTGGGGAATCTCTTCTTTATATCTATTCCCCTTTTGATAATTGGCCTGAAGTCAAGGTAAACATCTCCTCCGCAAATCCTCCTTTGGCTTTCTATTGCCCTTGTTACAACATCCCTTGGTGCAAGTTCCCAATCTGGATGATAGTCCCCCATAAACCTCCTGCCATGTTCATCAACAAGAACTGCTCCTTCCCCTCTTACAGATTCAGATATCAGAAAACAAGCGTTATCGGAACAAAAAGCAGTTGGATGGAATTGAACAAACTCAAGGTCTGAAAGTACCGCACCATGCCTTAAAGCAATCGCTATTCCATCTCCCGTTGACGTTTGTGGATTGGAATGTCTTAAGTAAAGAGCAGAAGCACCTCCTGTAGCAATTGCAACAACAGGTGCATAAACTTTTCTCAGAACTCCATCCTTCTCATAGACTACACCGTAACACCTTCCTCCCCTTACAATCAGCTCCTTTACCTTTGCAAACTCAACAATCTCACCTTCATACTCAGAAAGAAGAACTCTCTCAATCTCCGCTCCAGTCCTATCCTTTGAATAAACTATCCTTGGAAGCGAATGGGCCGCTTCTCTTGTAAACTTCAAAAGTCCATTCTCATCAACATCAAAGTTTACACCCATCCTTAAAAGGTCAATAACCCTTTTAACTCCTTCCTCTACAAGTATTAAGGCAGTTTTCTCATTTACAAGACCCGCACCAGCTTTAACGGTATCACGAAAGTGGTTATCTGGCGAATCCTTTTCAGGAAGAGCCACTGCTACCCCACCCTGAGCAAAATTGGTTGAACACGTGTCCGATGTGCTTTTTGTTAAAACACAAACATCCAATCCAACCTGCTTGAGCCTAAGTGCACAGTAAAGCCCCGCAGCTCCACTACCTATTACAACAGCATCACAATACTTTGAGGGAAGCAGTTCCGTCTTAACAGAGATTAATTCCATAACATACCTCACTCAACTTCTATGACAAAAGAACCCTTAAGGCCAAGCTTCCTTAAGTAAACTTTAAGCTGTTTTGCTTCATTGTAACTTCTCCTTGGACCAACAATAACTCTATAGTAACCTCTCATCCTAACAACCTTAGCGTTCAAGGAGAATTTCCTTTTAACGTTATACATCATCCTGTAAGCATTTAGCTTATTGTTAAACGCCCCAACCTGGACGTAAAAGTTTCCTTTCGTATAGTCAACAGGCTTTATATAATTGCCAGCCATCTTACCAAGTGCAATTAACCTTACTCTTGCTGTCCCTTTTCTTAACATCCCTATCTGTTTGGCTGCTGCATAGGAAAGGTCAATTATCCTTCCACTAACAAAAGGGCCTCTATCATTGACTTTAACCACTACAGTCTTTCCGTTTTCAAGGTTTATAACTTTTACATAAGTACCGAGGGGAAGAGTCCTATGAGCAGCTGTTAACTTGTACATGTTATATATCTCTCCACTTGCAGTTCTTTGACCGTGAAATCCTGGACCATACCAGGAGGCTATCCCCGTCTCAACATATCCTTGATGGTTTTTAAGAACACAGTAGGTTTTACCATTTACTCTATACTTATAGCTGCACTTCTTCTGCTTTGAAACTTTTTTAGGAATCCAGACAACCTGCCTCTGTTCACCGCAGCTAAAGAAAAGTGATAGAAAAACAAGAATTACAAGGTACTTCATAATAACTCCTTAATGAACAGTGACAGTAATTTTAATATAATTCACCATCACTTTAAGAAAGGAGAAGATATGAAGATTGCCTTAGCCTGCGACCATGGAGGCTTCAAGCTAAAAGAGGTAATAAAGAGGCACCTTGAAAGTAAAGGAATAGAATTCATTGACTATGGAACGTACAGCGAAGAATCAGTTGACTATCCAGATTTTGCTCTTAAAGCTGCAAAAGGTATAGTAAGTGGAGAGGCCGATAGAGGAATTTTTATATGTGGAACGGGCATAGGAATATCAATAGCTGCAAATAAAGTTCCCGGAATAAGAGCTGCCTTGTGCTACAACATATATGCAGCGGAAATGAGCAGAAGACACAATAATGCAAACGTCCTTGCTCTTGGAGGAAGGGTTACAGGAGATGAACTTGCTAAAGCCATTGTTGATACATGGATAGAAACACCTTTTGAAGGTGGAAGACATGAGAGAAGACTGGAAAAAATTGAAAAAATTGAAAACATGTGGAGGATTTGATGGAGAGCGGAATTAAAAGCGTTGACCCTGAAGTATATGAAGCACTGAAATGCGAATATAAGAGGCAAAATGAGCACCTTGAACTAATAGCATCTGAAAACTTTACAAGCGAAGCGGTAATGGAAGCACAGGGTTCAATAATGACAAACAAATATGCAGAGGGATTACCAGATAAAAGGTACTATGGCGGTTGTGAATGCGTTGATATAGTTGAAAAACTTGCCATTGAAAGGTGCAAAAGAATCTTCAACGTTGAACATGCCAATGTTCAGCCACACTCAGGATCTCAGGCAAATCAGGCAGTTTACCTTGCAATGCTCAAGCCGGGAGACACCATTCTTTCAATGAGCCTCTCTCATGGCGGACACCTATCCCATGGTTCACCAGTAAACATGACAGGGAAATACTTCAATGTTGTCCAATACGGAGTTAGAAAAGACACCGAAACCATAGACTTTGACCAGGTTTACATGCTTGCAAAAGAACACAAACCAAAGCTGATAATATGCGGGGCTTCAGCATATCCAAGAGTAATAGAGTTTGACAGATTCAGGGAAATTGCTGATGAAGTTGGAGCATACCTTATGGCAGACATAGCTCACATAGCCGGGCTTGTCGCTGCAGGCCTCCATCCATCACCTTCAGAGAGCTGCCAATTTGTAACCACGACGACCCACAAGACGTTAAGAGGACCAAGAGGCGGAATCGTAATGTGTAAGAAAGAGTTTGCTAAAGAGATTGACAAAGCTGTATTTCCAGGGCTTCAAGGTGGTCCATTAATGCATGTAATAGCAGCAAAAGCTGTTGCATTTAAAGAGGCTGAAACTGAGGAGTTCAAGGAATACCAGAAACAGATAATTAAAAACGCAAAGGTAATGGCTGAAGAACTACAAAGACAAGGGTTTAGACTGGTATCAGGAGGAACGGATAACCACCTTATGCTTGTTGACCTTACGGATAAGGGAATAACCGGGAAAGAAGCAGAAGCAGCTCTTGGGAAGGCTAACATAACGGTTAACAAGAATACAATCCCATTTGATACAAGAAGCCCATTTGTCACAAGTGGTATAAGAATCGGAACACCAGCAATAACCACAAGAGGCATTGGCGAGGATGAATCCAGAAGAATCGCTCAGTTAATAGCTCTCATCCTTAAAGACATAAATAACGAAGACAACATAAAGAAAGTGAGAGAAGAGGTCCTTGAAATATGCAGTAAGCATCCTCTCTATCCTGAACTTGCAAGTGTTTATGTGTAAAGCCTTTTACCAAATATGGCTGTTCCGATTCTAACAATTGTTGCTCCCTCCTCAATGGCAATTTCGAAATCGTTCGTCATTCCCATTGAGAGGTGAGGAAGCTTAAGGGAAAAGAGTTCTTCAATTTCAGTTTTAATTTCCCTTAACATAGAAAAATAAACCCTTGAATCTTCAGGGTTCTCCGAATAGGGAGGTATCGTCATAAATCCTTCCAACCTTAAACCATCAAGTTTCAGAATTTGGTCAACTAACGGTTTCACATCCTCAGGAAGGCAGCCGTATTTCGTTTCTTCAGGAGATAGTTTAACTTCTATAAGAACCCTTTGAACTTTCCCTAAACTTCTTGCTCTCTTGTCAAGTTCCAAGGCAAGACTTCTACTATCAACTGAATGGATCAAGTCAAAAAGCTTTACTGCATGCTTTGCCTTGTTCTTCTGAAGATGACCTATCATATGCCACTCAACAGGAAGGTCTTTGAGCTTTACGATCTTTTCCATTGCTTCCTGAACTCTATTCTCCCCAAAAACCCTTATGCCGGCCTCAAAAGCCTCAACAATTTCCGAAGGAGTTCTCGTTTTGGATGCAGCAAGGAGAATAACCTCTTCAGGAGACCTGTTCACCCTCTTGCACGCTGCTTCTATTCTTCTCTTAACCTCAAGAACGTTGTCCTTAATGCTCATTGTCCTCCATCTCCCTATAAACATCCTCAGCAAAAAACCAGATATCATCCTTTATGTCCATCTCAACTCTCTTAACAAAAACCTTTGGGTCCACTTCACAAATGCCCTTTTTAAATTCGGATTTTCCAACAGCTACAAATCCTAACTTCTCAAAGCCTTCTCCAGAAAACCTTTCAATGTTTATCTGAATGAAAGCAGCTTCCGGTATCCTTGAAAGCAGAAGTTTTGATAGTTTCTGCCAGAAAGCCTCATTACTAAGCCTGAGTATCAACCTTGCTTTCCTATCATTAAAAGGCTTTCCGTGAAGATCAAAGAACTGATGTTTCAAATCAATGTAAATTCCAATCCTCCCCGAACCAAGATTGACGTAGCAAAGGTCATTCTCATCTACTTTTAACGTCTTGCAATAGTATCCCATTCTATTTGCGAGGGCACCAGATGCCTTGGCGCTGTTAAATACTTCTATAAAGTTGTTAACAGTAGATAGCACAGAATATTTATTGAAGGAATTTCTTTCACTTTCAAGAGAATTTACATATCCAAACCTAAAATTTGAGGCAAGCAAACCATCCCCTAAAGCAATAGCGGGAGTTCCAACAGATAACCTTGAAATTTCTTTAGGGGATAACCTTGAATCAACAAGAGAAATGTCCTTTTTCATAACAACTAAATCAAAAACTCCCTCCTTTACCTTAACGTCAGAAGCATTAACTGAAACTTCCATACCCTTGTACATTCCATAAATTTTACCGTTCTTCTCCGTCCCGAGCATTACGTAACTGTTTGGAGGAATTGTTACTGTTCCCTTTGCTGTATCAGCAACGACCTCCTCATCAATAAGTGCAATTTTCCTCCTTACCTTGCCAACTACCTCAAAGCTGGTGCTATTTTCTATCCTTAAAAAATCTGCATTTACCCAACCTTTATCTATTTTCACCCAATTGCTGAAACTTGCAAGAATAGGAACGCAAGTGTTAAATAAAACGTTACCAATCAGCTTACCATTTGGAGATTCTCTGATAGATAACTTATCAATCTCAACTATTCCCATTTCAGCCCTCAAGCTCAAGGGGAACAGCAACAGCACAGCTACAATAAACTTCCTCAATCTTCCCTCCTTACAAACATGAGAGCTTCAGCTTCAGCTACTCTTTCACCAGTTTCCTTTTTCACCATAACGGCCCTTGTAATTTTAACCCTCCCCCTTTCCTTTTCAATCCATGCGTCAACAACAACTGTCTCTTCAGCTATTAATGGAGAATAAAACTTAACTTCAATCCTTCCAGTAAGAAACCTCTCGTCAGAATTTTGAAGGTGAGCCATCGCCTCATCAAGAATAAGTGAAATTATGCCTCCGTGAATTACGTTATTGTATCCCTGATACTCCTTTTCAAGGGAGAATTCAGCATGCACTTTTCCATCAACTTTAGAAAATTTAAGGTGCATTCCCCTTGGATTCTGCTCTCCACAAACGAAACAGTAATCGTCCCTCTCGATCCTCATAATTACCTCAGGAAAAATTTTACACGCAAACAGGATATAATTCCTCTATGGAGAAAATTAAACCAAAAAAGCGCCTTGGACAGCACTTCCTAAAAGATAGGAAGATAATTGAAAAAATTTCAGATTCACTTCACATAGGCAAAGAAGATTTAATTGTTGAAATTGGTGCGGGGACAGGAGCTTTGACAGAGGAACTTCTCAAAAGAAATCCAAAGAAACTCATCGCCATAGAGATAGATTCAGAACTCTGCGAATTCCTTAAAGAGAAATTTTCAAATTACAAAAACTTCAAGGTGCTTCAACAGGATGCAAAGGAAACTGACTTCAAGAGATTTGGTAAGAGTTTGAAAATAGTTGGTAACCTTCCTTACAATGTCTCAACAGCAATCATCAGGAATTTGATTAATAGTTCCAAGAACATAGATGTTGCTGTATTTATGACGCAAAAGGAAGTTGCTGATAGGTTTATAAGAAAAAAGGGAAAGGACTACGGTTACCTATCCGCTCTTACAAACATCATCTTTGAGATTAAAAAGCTCTTCGATGTTCCCCCCTCAGCTTTTTACCCACCTCCCAAGGTAAATTCAACAGTTTTTATTATGAAGCCAAAGGAATTTCACATAAAACCCGACAAGCTAATAAGGTTTGAAAATTTCCTTAAATTGGCTTTCTCAAATAGGAGGAAAAAGCTGAAGAACAACTTAAAAGTTAAGAATTATCCCCCTGAACTTGAAAATACCCTTTCAAAACGAGCTGAAGAGCTAAGTCCAGAAGAGTTATTTAAGCTATTTGAGAGATTAGATCCACTTCTTTCTTCTAAAGTAAAAGAGAAAACCAAAACTGATAAGAAGCATAACAACTGAAATTATCACTATTCCCCATCCAGAACTTGCAAGAGGAAGTCCGACAACGTTCATCCCGTAAAAGCCAGTAATGAGGGTTAAAGGGGCAAGGATTGTCATTATTATTGTGAGTGTTTTCATAATGTCATTTAACCTGAACGAAACAAGGGAAGAAAAAACTGACAGAACATTTTGAATAAACTCATGGAGCGCCTCAGCTCTATCCTGCAGCATTGTAATCTCATCAAGCAGGTCCCTAAAATAGTGAACGTTTTCCGCACTGACAAATTTAGACGAAAGGGAGAGAAAAGACCTATAAACCTCGTTAACCTGCTTCACAGTCCTCCTCAGAGTCAAAATCTCAAAACTCAAATCAGATATATCTTCAAGAAGCTGAGGACTCTGCTCCTTAAAAACCCTTGCTTCAGCCTCATCAGCTTGCTCTTCCAAAATCTCAGCAACCTTCCTGTACTTATCTGCAATCAAACTTGAAAGAATCCAGAATATCCATTCAACTCCCTTATCAAATGGATTCTCCTCTAAGGATATCTCCTTTTTTGCAGACTCAAAGAGTCTCCTGCTTCCAACAGTGAGAATAAAGTTCTTACCCCAAAACACACATAGTTTCTTCTTTCTACTTATACCCTCATCAAAATAGATAACGAGAGAGAAGATGTAATTTTCAAAAACCTCAACCTTTGAGCGTTCCTCTATTCTACAATCCTCAATTGAAAGCTCATTTATGTTTAACTTCTTTTTTATTATCTCTTCAGTCTCCTCATCAATGCTCCTCAAATGTATCCAGAACGGCTTATCCCCCAATATATCTATTGCCTCTGAAAGTTTTGAAGAGCTAATTCCTGAAGTTATTACTTCTTCCTTGCCCGGATAAACAATCCAAACCCTATCCATTAAGCCTTCCTGTCAAAGAATATATTTTTCCCCGAAACCGAAAGAGGAATACCGTATCCTAGCTTAACGCCTTCAGAAACAAAACCTCCTTCAATAGCTGCCTTCCCAAAAGAGAACATTATCCTGTTATCAATATGGTGGAGCGATGCTATGCTCACTGCAGAACCGATGGCTATTCCAAGGTCACCAACTGCAAATGCACAATAAGCACCGGCCTTCCTTGAACTATCACAGTCTTTGAAACCACAAAAACCGCAGTTTGGAACGTTCCTCGGAGAAACACAAGTGCCTATAAATAAAACAAGCTGACTATTCCTAACGTTTTCAGCATCCCTTACAAAGAAAGCTAAATTTTTCTCTTTACCGATCTCCTCCATAAGATGAGCAACCTTATCCTTCTCTTTATCCTCAAAAATCTTCACCTCCAAGAGGTTTATTCCTTTACCCTTTGGAGCAGTTATGGCTGCACACGCCATCATCTCGGCAACAATTCTCACTGGTTCTCTAAAGTTCATTTTCTTCCTCTAAGCAACGGTTAAGCTCTTCAATGCACTCTTTAGGATTTAATCCGTGAGCTTTAAAAACTTCAAAAATGGGTTCATCCATAAAACCCTCACAGTTAACGCACTCATCAATGAACCTGTAAAGCTTATCTTTAAGGAAAGGAAATTTTTTAAGAACATCCTTCAAGTACATATTGCCTGTTATCTTCAAAAGGAACCTCCTTTAACTGAGAAATTATAACCTATCACAAGTTCAGTATAATTAAGCTAAAAATAGGAGGAGCTGTGAAAGAGATATTTCCGTTTATTACCTATAAAGGAAATGAGCTTTTTGTGGAAGACGTTCCCGTAAATGAGATAATTGAGGAATTCGGAACTCCCCTTTACGTTTACAGCAAAGCAGCCATAAAACACTGGTTTAACGAGTTTGATTCAGCATTTAAAGAAATTGAACACCTTACATGTTTTGCGGTAAAGGCAAACTCCAACATCCAGGTTCTGAAAACAATTAAAGAGCTTGGAGGCGGAGCTGATACAGTATCAAAAGGAGAAATATTTAAAGCACTAATTGCAGGAATTAACCCAGAAAAAATCGTCTTTGCAGGTGTTGGTAAAAGGGATGATGAAATTGAATATGCCCTTGAAAATAACATTTTAATGTTTAACGTTGAATCTGAAGAGGAACTTTACAGAATAGACACTATTGCCAGAAAGCTAAACAAAGTCGCAAGAATCGCTTTGAGAATTAACCCTGATGTTAACCCTAAAACACACCCATACATATCAACAGGACTTAGAGAAAGCAAGTTCGGTATAGATTACGATAAGGCTTTTGAAATATACATTAAAGCATCAAAACTTCCAAACATAGACCCTGTTGGAATTCACTTCCATATTGGCTCTCAAATTACAGATATATCACCCTTTAAGGAAGCAACATCAAAAACCGCAGATTTAATTTCCATCCTCTCAGATAAAGGCATAAGAATAGATTACTTCAACATTGGTGGAGGACTTGGCATTAACTACATCCCTGATAAACCATGCATCCCATCAAGAGAACTCTCAAAAGCCATAATGCCAATTGTCAGGAAAACAGGATGTAAGATGATCCTTGAACCGGGAAGGAGAATTGTTGCAAATGCAGGAATTTTAATAACAAAAATAATATACAGGAAAGAGCGGGAAACTGAAAACTTTATCGTAGTTGATGCAGCAATGAATGACCTTATGAGACCTTCCCTTTATAAAGCTTATCACCACATAATCCCGACTTTCAAGCACAGGAGGAAAAGCATAACTGCAAAAATCGTGGGTCCAATATGCGAAACAGGAGACATATTTGCTGAAAATAGAGAAATTCCAGAAGTTAAATCCGGAGAGTACCTTGCTATATTGAGCACAGGGGCTTACGGTTTTGCAATGTCATCAAACTACAACTCAAGGCCAAGAGCTGCAGAAGTCTTAGTTGATGGTAGAAACTTTTACCTTTCAAGACAGAGAGAAACGCTTGGGGACTTAATAGCAGGTGAGATTATTTGAAACGGTTTCAATCTATAAATGGAGGAAATAGTGGTGCCGGCGAAGGGACTTGAACCCCCGACCTGAGCATTACGAGTGCTCCGCTCTACCAACTGAGCTACACCGGCACATCGGAAAATATAAATTAAACCGAAATCCTGTCAATCTTGATGTAATCCTTAAGTACATCAGGAATAACAACCGAGCCATCATCCTGCTGGTACTGTTCAAGTATTGCGATAAGCGTTCTCCCTACAGCAAGTCCAGAAC
This sequence comes from uncultured bacterium, assembly GCA_964545225.1. Lineage (GTDB taxonomy): Bacteria > Aquificota > Aquificia > Desulfurobacteriales > Desulfurobacteriaceae > CAZJFY01. Next base: position 11,005 of record CAZJFY010000008.1, read on the forward strand.
CGTTCAACGTATGAACAAACCTCGTCTTCCCATCTTTATCCCTGAATCTTATCTTAGCTCTTCTCGCTTGAAAATCTTCACAGTTTGAACATGATGAAATTTCCCTGTACCTGTTCTGGGAAGGTATCCAAACCTCAATGTCATACGTTTTCGCTGCTGAAAAACCAAGGTCACCTGTACAAAGTTCAACAACCCTATAGTGGAGGTTTAAAAGCTGAAGGACTTTTTCAGCTTCACTAACAAGCCTTTCAAGCTCTTCATAACTTGTATCCGGATGAACGATCTTAACGAGCTCAACCTTGTTAAATTGATGCAGTCTCATTATCCCTCTAACATCCCTTCCATGAGCCCCTGCTTCCTTCCTAAAACATGGAGTATATGCAGTATAGTACTTCGGAAGTTCTCTTTCTGGAAGGATTTCATCAGCATGAATGTTAGTAAGGGGAACTTCCGCTGTTGGTATAAGCCATAGATCCTCATCCTCAATCTTGTAAAGATCCTCTTCAAACTTTGGAAGTTGCCCTGTACCAGTCATGGTTCTCGTGTTCACCAAGAAGGGAGGTATTACCTCCTCATACCCATGTTCGCTTGTATGAAGGTCAAGCATAAAGTTGATTAAAGCCCTTTCAAGCTTTGCTCCCCATTTCTTATAAAGCGCGAACCTTGAACCTGAAAGCTTAACAGCCCTTTCAAAGTCAAGCATACCAAGACTTGTGGCGATATCCCAGTGTGGGGAAGGCTCAAAATCAAAATCTGGCTTCTTTCCCCAATACCTTATAACAACATTGTCAGTCTCATCTTCCCCCACCGGAACGCTTTCATGAGGAGGATTTGGTATTGAAAGGATTATCTCATTAAATCTCCTTTCAACCTCTGAAAGCTTCCTTTCAAACTCCACAATCCTTTCAGATGTTAACTCAACTTCAGACTTTAACCTTAAAGCCTCTTCCTTCTTCCCTTTTTTAAAAAGCTCTCCTATCGCCTTTGAAGTTCTATTCCTCTCAGCTTTAAGCTTTTCAACCTCAGAAATTAGAACTCTTCTTTCCATATCAATGGCAAGAAGCTCATCAATGAGTGGAACAAATTCCTCTCCCCTCCTTAACAACATCTGTTTAAAGCGGTCCGGATTACTCCTTAAAAGCTTTATATCAATCATTCTCCATACTCCTCCTGAACTCTTGATACAGAAACAACTGCATCCGATTCCTCAAGCTTTTGAAGTCTTACACCTCTTGTATGTCTTCCATAAACACTAACACTTCCAGAGTCTATCCTTATGATCTTTCCTTTCCTTGAAACAATGACAACATTCTCGTCATCCTTTAAAGTTAGAGCATCAGCAATTTTTCCGGTTTTTTCACTTAACTTTGATGCTATCAAGCCTTTACCACCTCTTCTCTGCACGGGAAACTCTGAAAGCTTGACTCTTTTACCATAACCTCTCTCAGTAACCAAAAGAAGATAACGGTCATCAGGATGGACAACCGTTGCAGCAACAACCCCATCATCAGGATAGTTTACAAGCATCCCTTTAACACCTCTTGCTGTTCTACCCATTCTCCTCACATCCTGAACATGAAACCTTATTGCCCTTCCTCCTTTAGATATGAGAATGACGTTGTCCTTTTCCTTTACCATACCAACATAAACAAGCTTATCACCAGCCTCAAGCGAAATAGCATTTATACCAGTTGATCTTGGGTTTGAAAATTCAAGAAGTGCTGTTCTCTTTACAAAACCCCTTGATGTAACAAAGAAAAGATCAACCTTTTCAGAAAAGTCCCTTACAGGAATTATCTTTGAAACCACTTCAGAACCAGCCATTCCGGGAAGGAAGTTCCTTATCGAATACCCTCTTGATGTCTTCTCCGTTTTTGGTATTTCATAAGCCTTAAGCCAATAGACCTTACCAAAATTGGTAAATACCAAAAGGTAGTCTTTTGAAGAGGCTGTAATTGTTTCCTTCACGAAATCATCAGCTCTTGTTCTTATCCCTATAACACCTTTTCCACTCCTTCCCTGAGTTCTGTAATGCTTTGCTGAAACCCTGGCAACAAAACCTTTATGCGTGAGGAAGATTACAACCTCCTCCTCTTCAATCATAGCTTCTATGTTTATTTCCGACTCCTTTGAAACAATGGAAGTCTTTCTCTCATCTCCAAACTTCTCAATGACTTCATCCATATCCTCTTTAATTAAACGTTTCTGCTCATCTTCAGAGGAAAGCACATGCTTGTAATACTTTATATTCTCCTGAAGAGTGTTATACTCAGAATCTAACTTTTCCCTTTCAAGACCTGTAAGTCTCTGAAGCTTCATATCAAGTATAGCTTTTGACTGTTTTTCAGAGAGGGAAAATTCTGACTGAAGAGTATTCCTTGCCTGTTCAGGGCTTTCAGACTCCTTAACAATCCTTACTACTCTGTCTATATTCTCAAGGGCAATTTTCAACCCTTCAAGTATATGAAGCCTTGCCTCAGCCTTGCGAAGCTCATAGGAAGTTCTCCTTAAGATAACTTCCTTTCTGAACTTAATGAACTCTTCAAGGTAGGATTTAAGGTTTAGCAACTTCGGTTGTCCATCAACAAGTGCAATCATATTGAAGTTAAAGTTCGTCTGAAGAGGAGTAAACTTGTAGAGTTTATTTAGGATAACCTCTGGTGTAGCATCCCTTTTAAGCTCAATAACAAGTCTTATCCCATGCCTATCGGATTCATCCCTTATGTCTGAAATTCCTTCAACTCTCTTCTCCTTAACAAGTTCAGCTATATGTTTTGCGAGGGATGATTTGTTAACTTGATATGGAATCTCTGTAATTACAATTGCCGTTTTTTTCCTAACTTCCTCAATGTTATGCTTTGCTCTAACTGTAACTCCCCCTCTTCCAGTTTCGTATATCCTTTCAAGAACATCCGGATTTATAATCTCAGCACCGGTTGGAAAATCTGGACCTTTAACGAAGTTTAATAAGTCCTTAACCTTAGCATCTGGATTATCAACAAGGTACTTTACTGCTTCACATATCTCCTTAAGATTATGAGGAGGAATGTTTGTAGCCATACCAACAGCAATACCTGCACTACCATTCACAATGAGGTTAGGAAACCTTGCCGGAAGAACTACAGGTTCGGTGAGACTTTCATCGAAGTTTGGTCTAAAATCAACTGTATCCCTTTCTATATCCCTTAAGAGTTCCATCGCTATTTTTGAAAGCCTCGCCTCGGTATACCTCATTGCAGCTGCAGAATCACCGTCAATAGAACCAAAATTCCCCTGCCCATCTATTAACGGGTATCTCATTGAAAAATCCTGAGCCATCCTAACAAGAGCATCGTAAACAGCAGTATCACCGTGAGGATGAAATTTACCTAAGGTTTCCCCAACTATCCTTGCACTTTTCTTGTAAGGCTTTTCTGGACTTAAACCCAATTGATACATAGAATAGAGAATCCTTCTGTGAACAGGTTTCAAACCATCCCTTACATCTGGCAAAGCTCTTCCAACAATCACGCTCATTGCATAGTCCAGATAGGACTGCTTCATCTCCTCTTCAATTGGAACAGGAATGATTGTTTCCAAAACCACCTCCATAGTTGAAATAGCTAAAAATTTGTGATAATTATTATAACACAATAACTTTTGCCATTTTAGGGATAGGTATGGAATGCAGGAAAAACGAAAACCTCAGAGATTGCGGTTGTACTTACATGTACTGTGATAAAAGAGGAATTTGCTGTCTTTGTATAAGGTACCATAGAGATAGGGGAGAGCTTCCTGGCTGTCTTTTTCCCCCAGAAGCAGAGAAAACTTACAATAGGTCCATTGAGTTCTTCGTTAAAGTATGGGCTGAAAAACTTGGCTATAAACTTTCAAAATAGTTAAGTTCCCCAGCTCCAGGGATTTCCCTTTTTTCTAATGGAAGGAAGTCCAAGCTTATTCCATATACCATCAACTTTTTTGATAACATCTGGACTCATGACTATATCTTCTGGCCATTCCCTCTCAAATCCTTCGGACTTCCATTTCCTTGTCGCATCAACCCCCATCTTACTTCCAAAAGTTGGAAGCGGTGAAGCGTGGTCAAGAACATCAACAGGTCCTTCTGCGATTATTACATCTCTCTTTGGATCAACGTTATTCCCCCACCTCCATATAACTTCACTAATATCATGAACATTAACATCCCTATCAAAAACGATGATGTTCTTCGTAAACATCATCTGCCCCATACCCCAGAGTGCAGATATCACCTTCTTTGCATGTCCGGGATACCTTTTATCTATAGAAATGAAGGCGAAATTGTGGAAAACACCCTCTATTGGAAGACACATATCAACGATTTCTGGAAGCTGAGTTCTAAGCAAAGGAAGGAATATTCTTTCGGTGGCTTTCCCAAGATAACAATCCTCCATAGGAGGTTTTCCAACAATTGTTGCTGTATATATGGGATTTCTTCTATGAGTTATACAGGTTATGTGAAAAACTGGAAAGAATTCTGGAAGGGAGTAATAACCCGTATGATCACCAAATGGACCTTCAAAGCGAAATTCATCTGGCTCAACGTAACCTTCAAGAACAATCTCAGCATTTGCTGGAACCTCCAAATCAACGGTTTCACACTTCACAAGCTCAACAGGTTTACCCCTTATAAACCCAGCAAAAACCATCTCATCAACATCATCAGGAAGTGGAGCAGTTGCTGAGTAAATAGTCACTGGATCAGCACCAATTGCAACTGCAACCTCAAGCCTTTTCCCCATCTTCCTCGCTTTTAAAAAGTGTTTGGCACCGACTTTGTGCCAGTGCCAGTGCATACCTGTAGTTTTTCTATCGTAAACGTGCATTCTGTACATCCCACAGTTTCTCTCACCAGTTTCAGGATCCTTAGTGAAAACGAGAGGGAGCGTTATAAAGCGCCCTCCATCTTTAGGCCAACAAAAGAGAATAGGAAACTTAGAAAGGTCAGGATCTTTGTTAACCACTTCCTTACAAGGTGCTTTGTCCTTACTCACAACTTTTGGGAACATATCGGACAGCTTTTTCAGCTTAGGAATCATCTTTAATTTTTCCCATAAGGTTTCTGGCTTTTCAGGCTTCAAAAGGGCTGCTGCTTCTTCACCTATCATATCTGGATCTTTACCAAAGGCTAATTTTACTCTCCTGTAACTCGCAAAAAGGTTTATTGCAACAGGAATATTCCCTCCATCAACATTTGTAAATAGAAGCGCAGGACCTCCTGCTTTCACAACCCTATCTGCAATCTCTGTTATTTCAAGGTAGGAACTGACAGGGTAATCTATAACTTTTAGCTCTTTCTCTTTCTTTAACTTCTCAATAAACTCTCTTATATCCCTATAAGCCATAAGATGTCTCCTTATAAATTTAAATCGAGTAAAATTCTATCATTTAATGTAAGGAGAGAACTATGGTAAGGTTAAAAGAAGTAAAGGAATTTCTTGACAAAGCAATACCCC
>CAZJFY010000009.1:0-16186 GCA_964545225.1 uncultured bacterium
ATCCTCTCAGGTTTGTAAGTTCCCCACACAGTTGGAAAAAAGTTTTTAACTCTGTTCCTTGCTGCTTCAAGGGTTATTGGAGCAGCTATGTATATGAGAGGAAGCTCCTGGGAGATTATTCTGTAAGCTTCTTTATAGATCTTCACTCTTTTATTAAAGTCAAGTTCCTTCACACCCTTCTCAAAAAGCTCGTCAAGCTTTCTTTCCCAGCCTGTAGCAGGCTTTTTCTGCTCGGGATTCCACATGTGAAGCTGTCCCTTGCTCATCCAGACGTTCCTTCCACCATTTGGATCTATTGAAGATGTAAGCCCTATAATCACGGCGTCAAAGTCGTGGGTGTGAAGAAGCTTCTCAACAAGGTTGTTGAAGTCAAGCGGTTGAAAGTGAACATCTATTCCCAATCTTTTAAGGTCGTACTTTAAAATCGCTCCAATCTGAACCCTTGCAGGATTGTTCGAATTTGTTAAAAGGTTAAACTCAACTTTATGCCCATCTGGAGTATCAAGCCAGCCATCACCATCCCTGTCTTTCAAGCCGATGCTTTCAAGAAGTTCCTTTGCTTTTCTCAAATTGTAAGGAAACTTCGGATAATCAGGATCCCAGTAAATTTTATTGGCAGGGGTAACTGGAGAGTAGACAGGATAACCTAACCCGTTATAAACAGTTAAGACTATACCTTTTCTATCAACGGCATGGGATATAGCCCTTCTGAACCTCACATCTGTAAAGAGCTTCCACTTCCAGTCCGGTATAGTCCCCTTTCTCTGATTAAAGCAGATAAAATCAGCAGTTAATGAAGGACCAAGGTTGTAAATTGTGTAATTGCCTTCTTTCTCTCCAACCTTTAGTTCTGGAAAATCATCTCCTCTAACACTATAAAAATCAATTTCTTTTGCCTTAAACTTGAGAAGCTGAGTATTCTGATCTGGAAGTATAAACGTTACCTTTTTATCAACGTATGGAAGTCTATTACCCTTCTCATCAAACTTGTAATAGTAAGGATTTCTTTTGTATTCAAGATACTGTCCCGGAACGTATTTAACAAGCATGTAAGGTCCGGTTCCAACAAGGTCTTCAGGTGGAGTTGAAACTGTCCATGCGTTCATGAACTTCCCTTCTTTAACAGTTTCGTAAAGTTTGTGCTTTGGAAAAATCGGAGCTGAAAGCGAGTAAAGGAGTGGAGCAAAAGGTTGGGGAAGTGTAAATTTAACGGTAAACTCATCAACCTTCTCAACTTTCGGAAGTTTCCCGTCAATAAGAAACATATCCTTTGTTGAATTTGGAATTTTAGGATTGAAGTATATATCGTTGAAGGTGAAAACAACATCATCTGCAGTAAAAGGTTTCCCGTCAAACCATTTAACATCCTCTCTTAAATGAAATATCAGTATTTTCCCACCCTTTTTAAATTCCCAGGATTTTGCAAGAACTCCTTCCGGTTTTAAGGTTCTAAGGTCAACATGAGTTAACCCTTCAAACAGCTCACCTACTGCATCTGTTGAAGAGGTCTCATGAGCCATCACAAGGTTGAAAGTTTTTGGATCTGATGAAGTGGCTGAATAGATTACTCCCCCGTGGGTACCAATTTCAAAAGTGGCGTTTGACAGGTTAATCTCTTTTCCAAGAGAAAAGTTCTTCTTCTCTCCGTTCGGTTCAGAACATGAAAAGAGAAAAATAAGAATTAAAATGGAAAGAACTTTCATAGGAAGAATTTTAACATTACAAGCTCTAACTTCTAACCACCCATAACTTTATCATAGGCAAATAACAGAAGCATGAGAAACATCAGAACATAGAGTATAAACTCTATCCCCGCAAGCCATCTTCTGAAAAAGTTTATCCTTGCAAGCGTTCTTGCCACAAAACCCTCCTTTAAAACCACATAAATATGGATTTCGCATACCAGTGAACAAACTTGACAAACCAAACACCGATTATCGGCAGGAGCAGAAAAGCAAGAGTTGCAGCAACAACAATCCACGCTTTATTTTCAAGCTCTTTATGGGTAACTTCTCTCGCCATTTTAAACCTCCTTATCTATATGAGGGGTTTTCCTCATGTGCCCTTTTATCATGGAAGAACTTATACCTGTAAAGGGCATCTATACCGTGACAGTCTACACAAATGCTTCCAGCAATCGTTTTATTTCTCAAAAAGCTATTCATAACTGTTCCTTCAACGTTCTTACCCGGAGCCTTTGAGTGCTGAGACCACCTATGCGGATCGTGACAGGTTGCACAGGTAATATCTCCTCCGATTTTAACTTTTTTGCCATTCTTGTTGAATGTGATCCAATCACCTTTCCTGCCAGGTCTGTACATGCTTCTTACAATAACATCTTTTGAAGGGTGAGAATACTCTTTAACAACTTTCTTCTCCCCAACTCCACCTTTACTATGACAGTTCAAGCAGTAGTTTGAAACAACGTTCTTATCAAGATTCTTAACGTCAAATGCCCACAGGAATTTACCCTTAGCTCTGTGAGGAATATGGCAGGCTGAACAAACACCGTCTTCCAAAACTTCCTTCCCAAGTGCATTCCTGTAATTCTTCTTAACAACCCTCATGTCGTGTTCAGATCTTGAAACGGAAGCCTCTTCCTTATGGCATTCCGTACAGAGGAAACTCTCACCATCTACAGCATACCTTGTAAGTCTCTTCCTATCAGCTCCGTTGTGAGGGTCATGACAGGTTGCACAATCAAGAACTCCCCTTATTCCTTCCTTTGCTGGAAGTCCTGTAAACTGGTCGATCATGGGAAGTGTTACATCTTTAACTTCTTTCCCCATCGGATGCGTAATCTTTCCAACCGTTGAATCTTTAGCCATTCCTTTATCTGTATGACAGCTGTTACACATTCTTTCATTTATAGTTTTACCATCTCCTAACTTCTTGCTCCACAGAACCTTTCCTTTCGGATTATGAGGAATGTGGCAGGCTGAACATGCTCCACCCTTCTCAATTTTCTCCCTCTCTTTCCTTGATAACTCGACATCAGCATTCCTCAAGATATCGTGAGGCGTACCTTCAACAGAATTGGAATCATGACACTCAAGGCAAAGCTTTGAATTATTTCTCACAGGTATCCTTAGAAGTTCCTCCTCCTTCAAATGTGCTTCATGGCATGTCGCGCAACCTATCTTCTTTCCTGGCAGATTTACCGACTCGTTTTTACCACCTACCGGATGTTCATAGTTTGATGTCATCCTTATCTTATGCTCCGCCATTCCGTTCGGATCGTGACAAGCAAGGCAGAAACCGTCAATTTTTGGTTCATCTGGAGAAGTTGCCGAATAGATAACAGCAGAAAGCATGAAGTCCTTAGCCTTATGAACTGCATGGCATGCCTTACAATCACCCTTCTTGAACTTTTTCTTATCAATTTCAGCATGTTTACCAAGCTTTACGTTCTCCTTATCTCTATGACATTCAAGACAAAGGGACAACCTTTCCTCTCTCAGGAAGTTGCCCTCTTTCTTCCTGTTGTAAGCATAATGAGGATTGTGGCAGGTTGCACACCTCATCAACTTTTTCTTATCAAGAGGAAGGTCTGTTTCTTCCTTTACTTTCTTCCCTGTTGGATGAGTTATAAGACCAATATCCTCAACTGTCTTCTTTCCTACTTTCATGCTTCCATAATGGCAGGACAGGCAAAGCATATCTCTTTCCTGCTTGATATCTATAAGAGATGCATATTCGTAAGCTTTCTCTGGAATTTTCCTTGCCCAAAGGGCTGAAGCTTTTGCATTGTGAGCAACGTGGCAGCTTGAACAGAGCTTACCTTTTAAATCGTGATCGGTTTTGTAAACTTTTGCCTCATCAACGTGGCAGGATGAACAAAGCTTTGACTGAACAAGAACGGTTAGGTGCTCATTCTTCTCCTTATGAGTTCTATGGCAGGTTAAACACTCAACGCTTTTTGTTATTGCTTTCTCCTTCCTGAATACGGATACCTTTGCATCTTTCGGGAACTTCTCATGAATTGGATGAGTCTTCCTGTTTGGATGTTCTTTGCTATTTAGATTTTCCTCATGACAAACTATACAAAGCTGAGATTTCTCAGTAGGATAGATAAGAGCTTTCTCAACTCTTGCCCTATGGGGAGAATGGCAACTCTCACAGAGAACTTTTGAATCGGAAGAGAGTTTGCCACCAATAAGCTTTATCTTCCTAATTTCTCTTTGAGTTAATTCTTCCTTTGTGTCGTTTAGTATCGGGTGGTTTTCCTTCTTCTTTCTGTTTTCCTCATGACACTTTATACAGAGAGCCGAGTTTACGTTTGGTTCTCTCATGAACGTGTAATCAAGTTTCTTTTCACTTCCAGTTTTTGTATGAGGTGTATGGCATGTTGCACAGTAAAGCTTTCCCTTATGAAGTGGAAACTCTTTTGGCATCTTGAAATCTTTCGGCACTTCCGTATCTACAGGGTGAGAGTGCCTGCTGAAACCCAAGAAGGTTAACCTATCATCAGCTATGCTTCCATCATGGCATGTTAAACACATTCTCCTATCTTCAGCCTTTAAAGACTTTTTAGTAAGCAGTTTTGGAGACTTAATCTTCGCCTCAAGGAGCCAATTTTGATGACAGATTAAACACTCCTTTTTCATCGACTTTTTAAGCTTAGCTTCAGCGTTTGCCAGCACGAAAGAAACCATAAAGAAAAGCATTAAAGTCTTTCTCATTAGTTAACTCCCTGCAAGGAAGATGTAACAACTTTTCCTTTAACCATCTCAAGGATATAAACTTTATCTCCAACGCACGATATGCTTATAGGATAATCAAGATTTTTTGCAATTACCTTTTCAAAACCTCCAAACGGAGTAAACATTTGAACAGAACCTGTTATTGCATCGGATACAAGAACACTATCTCCACACGCTGCGACTCCCTTAGGCCTGAAAATATCTCCTTTTTCTATGCCAAACTTTCCAAAGGAGGCCTTTAAGTTCCCTTCAAAATCAAAAACCTGAACTCTTGCATTTATAGAATCAACGACGAAAACGAAATTCTTAGATTTAGCGATCATAAACGGACCTATAAAGTTTCCAGGAGCACTTCCCTTTTCACCAATTTTCTTTACGACATTTCCCTTTAAATCAATAACCTTTATGCAGTTATCCTTCCCATCCGTTATCCAGAGGTTATTACCAACTTTAACAACGTCAATCGGCCTGCCCTGAACTTTTATCGTTTTCTTTACATCTCCATAACTATTAAGAACGTAAACCTTTCCCTCCTGGTTAGTAACGTATATCTCATTTCCTTCTGCATAAATACCGTAAGGATTTGGAACTGTTATATCGTAGAGTTTATCCCCAGATAGGCTGAGAACACTTATTCTGTTATTCAAACCATCAACAACCAAAACTCTGCTGCCATATACCTGAATATCTGAAGGCATTTTAAAGTTTAAATTCTGTGCAAAAGATAAAACCGGCATAAGAATAAACAACAGGAAAAACAGTAACCTCATTCCTTACCTCTTCCAGATAAAGTTGGGAAAGTGAAGAGTTTTATACTTCTTCAATCCCTGGACAATTTCGTTATGCTCAAGGTCAAAGATTCTTTCTTCACTAAAACCAAGAGCTTCAAAGTTTAACTTCCCTTCAGGCTTGTGACAGTCATCACAGGTTAAAGGCTTATCAGTTAGAACAGCATGCATTTTGGAAACTGCTTCAACATCATCAAGCATAGACTCATTTCCCTTTAAGGGAATCTCAACAGGTTTATCAGCAAGGAACGGAGTTATTCTTGCAGGGTTATTTGCACCACTGAGTAAAACCTGGCCCTTTACTTCTACGTACTTTAATCCGTAAAAATCTCCCTTCTTTAGAGCTTTAACATTACCATCTTTGATATCAACCCATCCGTATGTTAAATCCTTCGTAACAAAGTGACACGTATTGCAACTCAGATAAGTAGAGTGTGCGTTGTAGAAAGGAGAGTATTTCTTATCCTTTTTATGGGAAGCGTAAGTATGGCACGCCGTGCATATATCTTTCACAACATACACATAACTATTTGGTGAATGGAAGGGTTTCGGATATCTCTTTACTTGGGGGAAAACCGGCTTTTCAAACTTCTCAAGCTTCTCTCTCCATTTATTAACATCCTTTGCTTCTCCCGACAGCAATGGACTCTGTGCAAAGGAGGTTATGGGAAAAGCTAACGCCATAAGTATCAAGTATCTTCTCATTATACAGCCTCCCCTTCAGTAACTTCATGTTCAAGGAGATGGTGAGCAAATTCGTGCATCTTCTCAATCATCTCCTCTTCAGGTAATCTCTCAACTTCAAGAACAAATTCATACCTTTCCCTTAAAAACGGATACTTCTCCAAAAGCTCTGGTTGCTTTTCAGCCACAGCCTTGATAATTCTCCTGTAAGCCTTGGGCCTTTCCTCAACCATTTCAACCTCCGGGAAAACTCCAGTTAACCATACCCAGTCCATCGGAAACTTCTTGGGCCCAAAGTGCGTCATGTAAAGGTGAACAAGTGCAATCCAACCAAGAGCAAGCGTTGCCTCGTAAAGATGAACTATATAGGCTATTTGAATAGTTTCTGAAGGTAAAGGTATAAACCCTGTAAAGATCTCAGGCATCCAGAGAATGAAACCTGTCACTCCCATTGCAAAAATTCCCCAGGCTTCTGCCCATAGATCAAACTTATCAACCCATATCCATTCATCCCAATCTGGTGGAACCTTCCTGATGCCGAGAAGGTATTTAAAGTAATGAACAACCGTTATATCTGAAGGTCCCGGAACGGATTTAAAGGTATTGAAGAAATTCTTAACTTTATCCCTATTTGCAAAGAGAATTGAAAAGAAGTAAACGATTGTCGCAATGTAAGTTGAAACCATCAATGTTCCCATAACTCTGTGGATTGTCATTGCTCCCCATGTCCCACCAAGTATGTTGTAAAGAACCGGAGCCCAATCCGTATAGGCATACCTGAGGGGGAATCCTGTTAAAACCTGCCATGTAAACGTGGTAAATGCAGCTACATGAAGCAACCTTTGAAATAGAGTAAACTTTTCAAAGGCAAGATGCTTTCCGTCAACTATCAAAAGCTTTTCATGATCCTCTCTTACTCTAAGTTTTCTTTTAATATCACTTAAAAAGCCCATCAAAACCTCCCTACTTACCTTTCAGGTTCTTTATAAGGTCAAGCATCACAAAACCTGTAGCGAAAAGGAGAACAACTGTAACAAGCGTTATAAAGACACCCTGAACAATCCATACTATCCATTGACCAAGGTTCTCAGGAATTGGACGCATGTGAACCCATTTTGTCGTTGCAAAGTTCTTCATATCCTTTGCTTCAGCAAGCGGATGACACTCACTTGCCCTGCTACAGGTTCTTTCAATGTTCTTAACGTTTATTGAAGACTTGGGATTATCCTCTCTGAAAATATCATGGAAATTTCCACCCTTATTTGTATGGCAATCAAGACAATCAGCAGCCCTTACGTCTTCCCTATCAAGGTAGAGCATTTTTGAATGCATTGTAACTTTATACGACTCAACCGCGTGAACTATCTTATCCTGTTTATAAATATTCTTTATACCTTCTACCTTTATGGCTTTTTTCATTTTATCCTTGTCATTATGACAGCCAGCACAAAGCTCAACAATTTCCCAGCCATCCCTTCTCGTTCTAATAAAACCTAAAGAAAATCCATTCCTCTTATCAGGAATGTCCATCCTACTTGAAACATGGGCAAACCTGTCACTTGTCCATCCTTTATCTTTATGGCATATTGAACACCTGTCAAAACTCTCATTGAGAGCGTCAAACCTACTAACATCAAGAAGCAAATCGTTAGTATGACAGTATTCGCATGAAGGGTAAATATCTGGAGCTTCACTGTACTTTTTCCCATGAACACTTTCTTTCCAGGTATCAACAACATCTTTATGAGAGAATGTTTTTCCTGTTGAAGGATCAACAACATGACACTTATTCGCACAGTTTGCCTGAACCTTTTTAGGATCATGTGGATAAGCCTCAATTCTATCGTGACACTCAGTACACCCTACATTTCTGTGAACGGAATGAGCGTAAAGAGCATCATTTATGCTGCAATCCTTTACCTTGTTATTACTGTCAACTGAAAACAAGCCTCTGAGCCTGTGGCATTTAAGACAACCATCATCCTTAATGCTGACAGCCCCAATAGATGTTGATGTAAAAGCTATAAACCCTAAAATAGCTATTATAAAAGCTCTCACTCTAACCCCCTTACCTTAAAGACTTTATAGGATGACAAACTCTACAAAGCTTCCCATTTCTCAAATCTTCACTCATAAGGGAAACTCCCTTATCATTAAACTTGAATCTTCTTGCATCCTGATTAAGTTTCTTCAATTTAAACTCAAAGTCATTCTTAGCTACAATAGCAACCTTTTCTGACAAAGGTTCAGCCTTCACTGCTATCTGCGGATGAGGATTGTGACACGTTATACATTCAATTTTTCCTTTAACAAGATATATTTTCGGCTTTCTTTTCTTAAGCTCTTCAAGTTTTAGCTTCGGCTTAACTTTTTCCATTGAAGATATGTCAACAATTTCCTTTTTACCCTTTGTAACTTTCTCAACTTCCTCAACTTTTGCCTTCAAATGCTCAATAGCACCAGCATGAGGTGTTTTGGTATGGCATCCTACACAGGCAAGGTATGCATCCTCCTTTGCTCCAACACCGTGACAGTAGGCACAGGCTTTTAGCTTTTCCTTTTCCGATATCTTATCTGAAGCAATCGTTTCATGGGGATTAAACTTCGCATAGCACTTCTTAACGTGACACTCAAAGCAAAAATCCGTTCTGTAAACTAAAGGTTTTGTTGCTCTCAGAAAGTACTTCCTACTTGAACTCATATCATGGCACGTTACACACAAAAGATAACCATCCTTAAGAGGGAAACTTGAAGGAACATTTATACATTCCGTTTTCTTAACTTTAACGTTGAATATGGGGTGAATCGAAGGGCACTCCTTATGGCAATTAAGACAAAAAGAGTCATCATTGCCCTTGTATCCAACCCCACCGCACTTCTCATTAGCGTTCACGTAAACGGGTACAATTAATAAAGCGATAAAGATTAGTACCTTCCTCATCTTGTCCAAGACCCCTTTGTATGGCATTCAAAACAAAAACCTATATGATGACACCTACTGCACTTTCCAGGATCAGCGGCAGCCTCAAGACTATGGGTATAAGTGTAATTCCTTGGATGAACTTTATGCTGTATGGTATCTCTTCTTGCATGGCAATCGATACAATCATGCTTTCTATGGCATTCTTCACAAGAAACTGGCATTGATTCATAGGCAATTTTATGGGTTTTTAACCAGTTTCCTGTTTTATGATCCTCAGGTTTCAAAGCTTTCATGTTAAAGTGACAGAGGTAACATCTTGTTGGCGCTTCAGCTGTTGGAGTTCGACCTGGATTGTTATGACAATAATGGCAGGTCACTTTTGAAGGCATGAGAATTTTCTTTGAACCTTTCTCAGCTGCCTCGATATCAGCCCATGTCATCTTGACGTTCATCTCATGACAGGGAAGACAACCATTATCATCTATGAACTTCTTGTGATCTTTATGGTGGAATCTGGCAGTAGCCCCTATTTCCTTTTCGTAGTTAACCTTGCCCTGCTGACAGGAAACAAAAAGGCAAACAACCAGTAAACCCAAAAGCTTTCTCATTTCACATCCTCTTTGTGTACTTTAGGACCAAAGAAAAGGTAATTAAACCTGAACATTAACCTTGTATCCCTATCAAAGTCCTCGTTTTCCCTATCTTCAATTCCAAATTCAATGGACTTAAACTCATCAATAGAGTACTTAGCTGAAATGAAAAAGGAATCAGCCCACTGTTTACCGTACGTCTTCTTGTCATATCTTGCAATGTCCGCAACACCACTAAATGAAAGCTTGCTGTTAAGCCATCTGTCAAATCCTGCTTCAATTCCTTTCAAATTACCTAACCAGCTATCCGCATAGTTAAAACTACCATGAAAACGCCATCCATTTTTTAACCATGTATCCCTAACAAAGCCAACCTTTAGAAGATGACCATCATCATCTCCCCTTCTCTGAAAATCTGAATAGCTGTAAGATTGATAAACTTCCCAATCCTCGGAAAGTTCATAATAGATGCTCTCTGTAAACCTCAACTGCCTTCCTGAAGAGAAAAGCTCAAATATTGGATCAAGGTATTCCTTATCATGAAATGTAAAGCTTGGATCATAATAACTTACTTCAAGCTCCATTCTTGCCTTTTTAACTGGGTAAATAACCGTTCCCAATTCCCCTTCAATGAAGTTGCCAGAATTTGTATCAAATTCAATTCTTGAATAGAGGTCAAAATACTTATTAACTTTCTTTAAGAATCCCCCTGCAATTGAACTCTTTGCAAGATGTCCATCATCCCTGAAATTTTCATAAGCCAAAAAGAAACCTTTATAGTCTAACTTTGCTCCCCATATTAAGTCATCACCGCTTCTGCTTATTGGCTCAAAATCCCTTGGCTTACCAAGGTAAAATGTATACCTCAATCCATTTTTTAATCTGTTTTCACACTTTATAGCATCTGCAACATGAGTTTCGAAACCTTCAGATATAAATTGCCTTCCAACTGTTATTTTCCTACTGCCTATCGGAACTTCAAGGTAAAGCTGGTAAAGATCTATATCCCAATCATCTCCATATCCGAGATCCTTCCATAACCTTCCATAAAAGTATAAAGTACTATTATGAGGCAAATCCCTTATATCTAACCTCAGATAATTATCAAAAGGGATCTCATCATGACCATCAAGGTTTTCTCTAAATTCAATCTGCGTTTTAAGATCTCCCTCGTATGAAGGAACTTTAACAGCAGCTTTTGACACCAAGGGAGAACACAACCCAGCAGCAAGAACGGTAAGAGCCAAAATCCTATCTCTTATCCCCACGCTCCAATCCTCTCAGCCGATAAATGTAAGGGCAATATTACACTAAGGAAGTTTGATTTGTCAATAGATATAGATTTTCTTTTTAAATAACATTATTAATTTTGCATTTTAACAATGTATCTCTTAAGGTCTCTTTAAGCTTTCCAGATAACCTGCGAGTAATGTTCAAAACTTCATCATGGTTTGCTTGCTCAGGTTTAAGGGTGTCATTGGTTATAACAGCCATTCCAGCGACTTTCATGCCATAAAACTTAGCAGAAAGGGCTTCTGGAACGAAAGACATCGTAACCACATCAACTCCCAATTTATCAAGAATTCTTATCTCTGACAGCGTTTCATAAGAGGGACCAAGGGTTGATGCAAGCACCCCGTAACAGCAAATTGAACCACTATCAACAGCTGAAGCAAGGAGGAAATTTGAAACTTTCTCATCGTAAATCTCTTTTGCATTTAAAAAAACTTTAGTCCCATATTCCTTTACAAGACCAACTAAAGGATTTCTCCCCATGAAATTAACGTGATCCTCTACTACAAGAAATTCTGAGTCCGCTGCTTTCCTTGAAACTGCACCAGCCGAGGATGTAATGATAAAAAGCCTGCATCCAAGCATTGATGCAAGCCATGGAATGAACCTTATCTCCTCATCACCCCTTCCCTCATAGTAGTGGAATCTCCCTTCAAAACTTAAAACTTTAATTCCCTCAATCTCAGAAAACGTCAGTTTCCCTTTATGACCCTTAATTTGAGGAACAGGCATACTGGGAACTTCTGAATAGCTAACAGATACCCCATCAAAGAGTTCTATTCCTGACCCACCAAGTATTGCAACGTCAAACTTTTCCTCCCCGAACTTGCTTCTCAAGAAATTTACAGCCTCAATCATATCTTCGTCCTGAGAATGAAAAGCTTTGATTTTGGATTTTTAATGATATTTGAAACTGTAAAAATAGCCACAAAAACGTCACTATCAGGAATGTAAACAAATTCTTCAATTCCGCCCTCATTATAAAGAGGTGGCGTTGCCTCTTCCCAATCAAAACTTCCTCCATTTGAATAAAGCATTAGCACCCTTCCCCCATCAAAGGAAAGTATATTTGTCAAGATATGAGGAACAGTTGTTCTGTTTTGAGAGAAGAGAACTTCCTGATTACCATCACCATTAAAATCAAAGGGTTTGGGCTTTGGAGTTATGTAATAACTTACAAGGTTATCTTCAACTTCCCAGTACAAGCAGTTTGGAGATGCCCCAATCTGAATTGGTGATCTCCAGAGAAGCTTACTGCCATCTGAAACGTTAAGGAAGTATTGAAGATCATAGTAAACAAAATACTTCTTTCCTCCTGTCGAGAATACTTGAGCACTTGTAACCTGAAAATCCTTCGGAACTCTTACCTTTTTTCCCTTCTTCAGTTTTTTCCCATCAAGGTGCATTTCATAAACTCTATTCCCAAATATCTTTTCCTTCTCAATGCTAACCGTTTGACCATAAATCGCATCGTTCATCTCATCACCATCGGTGTCAAATCCAGAAAGAATTAGTGAAGATTTAGCTATGGATTTGAGCTTTCCGCTTTCAACTCTGAAAACGCCAGAAGAAACAGACTTCGTATCCCTGTAAAATCCATCAACTATGATTTCAAACTTTCCATCTTTATCCAGATCAACCGGTGATACATGAAAGATATAAGAACCTCTAAAAGGATTGGAAAAGTTATATACAACTTTTAAACCTGTCGGAGTTAAGTGGTACACCTTAATGCTGTTTTCTAAAGAAATGACAATCTCTTCATCCGGTTTCTCATCAATGTTTGCAGAGAACATGCTTGTTGCATGTTTCTTGAAATCAAGAAGCAACCTTGAAGGACCTAAAGAGCTTGCGGAAAGGGAAGAGACAGGTGAACCCTCCCAGGGAAAAATCCTGATGAGTTTCTTTGTGCTATCAAAAACTTCTACTCCCCTTGATTCAGAAACAACAAAGTAACCATCATATCCCGTTAACTTTGAAATTGGAACTTTCCTTCTAAAATCTGAAGGA
This sequence comes from uncultured bacterium, assembly GCA_964545225.1. GTDB lineage: Bacteria > Aquificota > Aquificia > Desulfurobacteriales > Desulfurobacteriaceae > CAZJFY01. The sequence goes on from CAZJFY010000009.1 coordinate 12,992, forward strand.
TACCTTAAGTTAAATCTCTTCTTAAACTTCTGTCCCGATTCATAATCGGAAATGGCAACATTCTTAACGCTACTCTTAATAGCTTCATAAAGAGACTTTCCTAAACCTTTCGTAAAATCAATGTAGAGGACTTTATTGAAAGTAAGCTTCTTGACAGATTCACCTACAATGGGATTACCTATTGTAGGTAGAGCTATAGAATAATTGGTTTTAACGTCAGTTACCTTTAAAACAGCTCCGCTTTCGGAGATGAACTGATCACCAATAGAAACCCCTCTATTTTTACCAACATCAAGAATAAAGCCCTCATAGCTATTTAGAACAATTTCACCTTTGAGAGGTTGAAATTCCCTTTTCATAAAGTAAACAACGTTATCAATTCCTTTTAAGTTTACCTTTTCAGCTTTCTCCTTAGGCACATATACGGTGTAAGTTGGTTTCTCCTTGTGAAAAGGATTTAAAGATGAAATGCCACATGAGAAGGAAAACACTGCAGCAAAAAGAAATGCTAATTTCTTCATAATAACCTCTCCAGTAAGAATCAAAGAAAGAAGATGTTGGTTATGATATTACAAGTTTGAAAAAAATTAAACCCTTTGTAAAATTCATAAAAATGATTATCATTAAGATTAGTCTAAACCTGTAGACATGGAGACAAAGAATGGAAACGAAGATTGCCAAAAAGAGAAATACAAAGCAGAAAGCAATTGTATACCAAATTGTCAAATCCTCCTACGATCACCCAACAGCTGAAAAAGTTTATGAAAGGGCGAAAAGGGAAATTTCAAGCATAAGCCTGGGAACAGTTTACAGAATACTAAAAGAACTTGTATCTGAAGGGAAAATAGGAGAAATAATTGTTAACAAACAGTCAAGATTCGATGGAAACACCTCATACCACCACCACTTCATCTGCAAAAATTGCGGGAAAATAGTCGATATAAAAATTCCAATGTGCAGATATGCAAACAAGAAAGTTGAGGAAAAGGGCTACGTTGTTGAAAACATTGAATACTATTTCTATGGATTATGCAACAAATGTAAAAGAACATAATTTGTTCACCATTCCATAAATAAGCACAAATTGTGTGCATGTAAAAGTAATGAACTCTGTAGTCAAAACAACTTTAAATTTGGCAAAAAATTTGTTTTAATAGATAACCGCAAAAAACCTGGAGGATAGCATGAAGAAGGTTGAAGCAATAATAAAACCTTTTAAACTCGAAGAAGTGAAAGATGCTCTTACAGAAATTGGAATACACGGTTTAACAGTCTCCGAAGTTAAAGGATTTGGTAGGCAAAAGGGACACACCGAGCTTTATAGAGGAGCGGAGTACGTTGTTGACTTCATACCAAAGATAAAGATAGAGGTAGTTGTATCTGAAGATATGGTTGAGAAAGTTGTTGAGACAATAGTTAACTCAGCAAGAACAGGAAGGATAGGGGATGGAAAAGTGTTCATAATTCCTGTCGAAGATATAGTAAGGATCAGAACAGGCGAAAGAGGAAAGGACGCAATATAAATCTTGAAGGAGGAGAAAAATGAAGCCAAAGAACGCAAAAGAGGTGGTAGAGCTCATTCAAAGAGAAGGAATCAAGTTTGTTGACCTGAGATTTGTGGACATGTTTGGAACGTGGCACCACGTTACATTCCCTTCTCACGAGATTTCTGAAGAATCCTTTGAGCAAGGATTGTTCTTTGACGGCTCATCTATCAGACAGTGGCAGCCCATTCATGCAAGTGACATGATGTTCAAGCTTGATCCTACAACAGCAACCATTGACCCACTATCTGAAGTCCCAACACTTGTTGTAATAGCCGATATCGTGGATCCGGTTACGAAGGAGCCTTACGAAAAAGACCCAAGAAACATTGCCAAGAAAGCCATTGAGTACCTGAAATCGACAGGAATAGGAGATACTGTCTACTGCGGACCTGAACCTGAATTCTTCATCTTTGACGATGTCAAATGTGACGTCGGAATGAACTTTAGCTTCTATGAGGTTGATTCCGAAGAGGGAATCTGGAGAAGCGGGGCAGATGAAAATCCAAACCTTGGTCATAAGGTAAAAGTTAAAGGCGGATATTTCCCTGTTCCTCCAACAGACGCACTTGACCACATTAGAAAGATGATGGCTCTAAAGATGGAAGAGGTTGGGCTTGTTGTTGAATGCCTCCACCACGAAGTTGCCACAGGCGGACAGGGAGAAATTGACATAAGATTTGGCGACCTTGTTGCGGCAGCCGATAACGTAATGTGGGTCAAGTACATAGTCAAAAACGTTGCAAAGATGTTTGGCAAGACTGCAACGTTCATGCCAAAGCCCCTTTACGGAGACAACGGAACAGGAATGCACACCCACATGTCCATCTGGAAAAACGGTGAGAACATGTTCAACGGAGATAGCTATGGAGGTCTCTCTGAACTTGCTCTTTACTTCATAGGAGGAGTTATCAAGCACGCTAAAGCCGTGTGTGCATTTACAAACCCAACAGTTAACTCTTACAGAAGGCTCGTTCCGGGATTTGAAGCTCCTGTTAACCTCTGTTACTCGGCAAGGAACAGGTCAGCATCTATTAGAGTTCCTGTAGTAACAAATCCAAAGGCAAAGAGAATTGAAATAAGGTTCCCTGATAGCTCAGGTGCTCCTTACCTCGCATTTGTAGCAATGCTAATGGCTGGGCTTGACGGAATTGAGAACAAAATTCACCCGGGAGAACCTGTTGATAAGAACTTATACGACCTCCCACCAGAAGAGCTTGAAAACATACCAACAGTTCCGGGCTCACTCGCTGAAGCAATTGACGCACTTGAGAAGGACTACGAATTCCTCACAAAGGGCGGCGTAATGAGCGAAAAGCTCATTGAGGATTACATCGAGTATAAGAGAACAGAGGAAATTGATCCTATCAGATTAAGGCCTACACCTCTTGAGTTTATGCTTTACTACGACGTTTAATCAATCTATGGAGGGGATATCCCCCTCCATTTCATTTAATCCCGACAATTTCAAAACATCTTTTCAATATATTGTTCCTCAAAGCCAAGCTTGTATTTTATAATAGAGGAATTCCCTCAAGCCCTATTTAAAGCCTAAGAATAAATATTTCTCAAATCTCATTCTCCCAACCTTCAGTTTTTATAATCTGTTCCAAATTTCGTTTCAAATCAGGAATATCTTGAACTATTATCT
>CAZJFY010000010.1:0-14128 GCA_964545225.1 uncultured bacterium
CCTACATGATTCCTGTTTTCGAATTATAGCAGGATTATATGTTTCTTGTTAGAATTGTAAAGGTTCTTATGATTTCACCGGGAACAGTATAATCAAGACAATAGCTGGATTGGAAGGTATTGTCTGCGGTGCTTCTGCAATGTATGTTGGTTTTAAAGGTATCCTATCAGAAGAATCTAAAGGTTAAATCCAGAATGGGAGGTAATCATGGGTGAGGAAAAACTTGACCATCTATTGAAACAGGAAAGTATAGTTCATCCACCTAAAGAGTTTGTTGAAAAGGCTAATGTAAGGGATTATGAAGCGGAGTACAAACGGTTTAAAGAGAATCCTGAGCAGTTCTGGGCAGATGTTGCTGAGAACCTTTTCTGGTATGAAAAGTGGGACAAGGTTCTTGAATGGAACTATCCATATGCAAAGTGGTTTGTAAATGGAAAAACAAACATTAGTGTTAACGCACTTGACAGGCATGTAATGGGAGGGAAGCGAAACAAAGTTGCATTCTTCTGGGAAGATGAGCTTGGGAATGAGAAAGTTGTTACTTATGGAGAACTTTACAGGCTTGTTAACAGGTTTGCTAATGCGTTAAAAGCTGCTGGTGTGAGAAAGGGTGATAGGGTTGTCATTTACATGCCCTTAGTTATTGAGCAGGTTGTTGCAATGCTTGCCTGTGCGAGGATTGGTGCAATTCACTCTGTAGTTTACGCGGGATTCAGCGTTCCTGCATTAAGGCACAGGATTGAGGATGCTGAAGCAAAGCTTGTAATAACAGCTGATGTAACCATTAGGAGAGGAAGGGCAATTCCCTTAAAAAGAATTGTTGATGAAGCGATTATGCATCTTACTTTTGTTGAACAGGTGGTCGTTTTGAGAAGACTTGAACCAAAAGTTGAGCTTATAGGGGAAAAGGAGGTTGATTTCTATAAATTCATGGATGGACATCTTGATTACTGTGAACCAGAAGTTATGGATGCTGAAGATCCTCTCTTCATTCTGTACACATCAGGTTCAACTGGAAAACCAAAAGGGGTTCTTCACACTACTGGTGGGTATATGGTAGGAACTTACTATTCGGTGAAAACCGTTTTTGACCTTAAGGATGACGATGTTTTCTGGTGCACGGCAGATCCAGGATGGATTACAGGACACAGCTATATTGTTTACGGTCCCCTTGTTGCTGGTGCAACTCAAGTTATTGCTGAAGGAGCTCCCAACTATCCTGATTTTGGTAGATGGTGGAAAATAGTTGAGAAGTATGCTGTGAATATTTTCTATACAGCACCAACTGCTATAAGAATGTTCATGAGAGCGGGAGATGAGTGGCCTAACAAGTATGACCTCTCATCCTTGAGACTTTTAGGGACAGTTGGAGAGCCTATAAATCCTGAGGCGTGGTTGTGGTATTACAGGGTTATTGGTAAGGAAAAGTGCCCTATTATTGATACTTGGTGGCAAACAGAAACAGGTGCTGTTATGATTACAACAATGAATGGTTTATTAATGAAGCCTGGAAAGGCTGGAAAGCCCGTTCCTGGTGTTATTGCTGAAGTTGTTGATAAAGAAGGCAATCCCGTTGAAGATGAAAAAGGTGGGTTCTTGGTTGTTAAACATCCATGGCCATCAATGATGAGAACTATCTACAAAAATCCTGAAAGGTATGAGCAGTACTGGAATACTATTCCTAACTGCTACACTGCAGGAGATGTTGCAGTGAGAGATAAAGATGGTTATATAATGATTCTTGGAAGGGCTGATGATGTTATAAACGTTTCTGGACATAGGATTGGAACTATGGAGGTTGAGTCAGCCCTTGTTTCTCATCCAGCAGTGGCTGAAGCAGCAGTGATAGGAAAGCCTGATAAAGTAAGAGGGGAAAGTATTAAGGCTTTTGTAATCTTGAAACAGGGATATGATGTAACTGAAAAGCTTGTGGATGACCTTAAATACCACGTTCGCATGGAGCTTGGTGCTTTAGCAGTTCCTTCTGAAATAGAGTTTGTTGATAAGCTTCCAAAAACAAGAAGTGGGAAGATAATGAGGAGAGTCTTGAAGGCCAAGGAGCTTGGCATAGATCCTGGAGACCTTTCAACGCTTGAAGATTAAAGTGCCCCTTAAGGGGCACTCCCTCCTTTTTAGCCTCCGCTTTTGATAGAATGAAGCTTGACTTCTTTTTTAGTGGAGCGAGCATGCATATTAGTTTACTGAGGCTTAAAGGTTTTAAGTCATTTGCTGATGAAACGGAGATAAGATTTTCTAAGGGTATAAACTGTATTGTTGGTCCTAATGGTTGTGGTAAAAGCAATATCGTTGATGCACTTAAGTGGATTGTTGGAGATACTTCAACAAAAGGGATGAGAGCTTCAAATGTGAGAGATATGGTTTTTAAAGGGGCAGAGGGAAGAAGGGGTGCGAGGACCGCTGAGGTTTCAGTGGTGCTTTCTAAAGGGGAGCTTCTTCCTTTTGGTAATGGAGATATTACTGTAACAAGGAGAATAAAGGGTAATGGTGATAGTGAGTTTCTGATAAATAATAGAAAGGTTAGGCTCAAGGATATTCAAAATCTCTTCCTTGAAGTAGGAGCAGGGAATAAACACTACATATTCTTTGAGCAGGGTCAGATAGATAGGATATTAAAGCTGAAACCTGAGGAGCGGAGAGCGCTTATTGATGAGGCGGCGGGTATTACAAAGTTCAAAGAGAGGAAGGAGGAGACTTTAAAGAAACTTGCTGAAGCAAAAGCAAATCTTGAATCTTTAAGACAGGTTGTAGGGGAAGTTAGTAAGAATCTGAAAGTCCTTAAATCTCAGGCTGAGAAAGCTAAAAAGTTTGAGAGTTTGAGGAGTTCAGAAAGGCTGCTTGAGCTTAAGTTAAATGGATTGCAACTTAGAAATCTAAGGGCAATGAAGGAGCTTGTAGAATCTTCGCTTAGGACTTTGAAAGGTAATCGAAATATCCTGGAATCTGACCTCTCATTGATAAAGGAGAAGTTAGCTGAATTAAGGAGCGAGCTTGAAGAAACATCAGAAAGAATTGGGGAGGTTTCTAACGAGCTTTTTGAATTTGAAAAGAGCAAAAAGGAAGCGAGCGTCAGAAAGGAATTTCTTGAAAGGGAAATTAAAAGATTAAGTTTAGAAATTGAGCGTTCTTTTGAAGAGGAAAAGGAAAAGAGAGACAGGATTTTCAGAGTTAAAAGTGATTTTAACAACCTGATAAAAGAAAAAGCAAAATTGGAAGAGGAGATTGAAAAACTTGAAACTGCTATCAAGACTTTACGAGAAGAGCTTCATGCTAATGAAATTGAAAGGAAAGATGTTGAAAGAAAAATCTCTTCTTTGAGAAAGGAGCTTTCTGAACTTCAGGAAACAATATCAAAAGTTGAACTTGATATGGTAAGAGAGAAGGAAAGGGTTGCTTCCATAAAAAAGGATAAGGAATTGCTCCCGTCAGAAATCAACACTCTTAAGGATGAGCTTGATTACTACATGGGTTTGATTAAAGAGATCTCCGGTTCAATAGAAAATTTGTCCGATAAGTTATCTCAAGTTTCTTCAGAAAAACAGGATGTCTTTATTAAAATTGAGGAAAAGGAGGATTTTATAGATTCACTTAAGGAAGAGATTGTAGCTTTAAGGGAGAAGAAGGTCTCATTGGAGTCAAAAGTAGAGAGTATGAGGAAGTTTCTGGAATCTTTTGATTTTGAGAAACTTGAGAGAACAATAGTAGAACACGGTAGAAAAGGAAAAGTAAAAGGATATATAGGACTTCTTTTGAATCTGATTGAGGTTGATGAGGGATGGGAAAGGGTTGTTGAAAGCTATCTGTCCCGCTTTGGTGCAGGAATTGTTGTTAAAACCTTTGAGGATGTGGTCTGGATAAAGGATAGAATAAAAGGTAATGGAAAGGCAGTTATATTTTCAGCTGATGTTGAACCTATGGTACACAGGTATTTCGAAGAAGCAACCCCGCTTCTTTCCCATGTTAGGCCAAGAGATTCAAGGATAGCCAATCTTGTGAACGTCATTTTCTCAAATGTTTTCTTTACTTCTTCAAATGCTCATAAACTTGCGAAAGAAAATCCCGATTGTGTTTTTATAGATAAAGATTTCAATGTCTTCAGTGGTAGAGGTTCTGTGGTTGGCAAGCTTCAGGGTAAAGGCATTCTTGAGGTAGAAAGAGAGGTAAATAGGTTGAAGCTTGAGTTAAACGAAATTAATGAAGAATTGGAAAGGAAAATTAAGGCTATATCTCCCGTTGAAGAGGAGGTCTCAAACTTAAAGAGGGAGTTGAGACTTCTTGAGGAAAGGGAGAGCAGTTTTAAAGTTGAGAAGGTAGAACTTGAGTCGAAATTAAGGGAGGCAAAGGATAAAGCGTTGTTTGCTCAGAAAAGAATAGGTCAATTAGAGGAGAAGTTAAAAGATTATGAAAGTTCAGAGTTGTCCTTTGACAGTATTATTTCCCGCTTTCAGGATAAGCTAAAAGAATTGAACCTTAAGAAAGAGGAACTTATTGAACAGCTGAGGGTTTTAGAGGGTAAATTAAAGGATTTGGACAGTGTAGTTAACAGCTTAAGGTCTAAAGAGTCTGAGAAGAAGTCAGAAATTGCCGTCTTTAAAGAAAAACTTAAAAACTTATCCCAAGCAATAGTGGTTAAAGAGAGAACGATTCATTCAATAGAAAGAGATTTGAGTGTAATAGAAAGTAGAAGGGAAGAGCTTAAAAAAGAGCTTGAAAGTGCTAAGAGGCAGTTTGAGGATATGAAGAGCTCCCTTGAAGGTGTAAGTGAGGCAATTGAAGATGTTAAAGAAGAGCTTGTTTCTTTAGAAGATAGGAGAAGTTCCCTCCTTCACATCGTAAAGGATAAGGAAGAAGTTTTGAAGGAGAAGGAGAAGCAACTAAGGGATATTACAAAGAGGCTTGGAGACAGGGAAGTTGAGATAGCAAAGCTGAACGTTAAAGAAGAGGAAATTGTAAGGAAGATTTTATCTATGAACAGTTCAGTTTCTGAGGCTCTTAAACTAAGTGCAGATGTTGAAGATGAAGAAGTTCTGAAGAGAGAGCTTATAGATGTGAAGGAGAAGATTTCAAGAATTGGTGCTGTTAATCTTTTAGCTGTAGACGAGTATGAGAAGATTAAAGAAAGGTACAACTTTGTTCTTGAACAGGAAAGGGACCTACTTGAGTCCATTAAGAACCTGAATGAGGCTATTGAGAAACTGAATAGGGAAATCAATGAGAGATTTGAGAACGTTTTTAAGAGCGTTAACAAGGCCTTTAGAAATGTCTTTAAAAGGGTATTTGGTGGTGGAAGAGCAAGACTTGTTTTGATTGGAGATGACATAACAACTGCAGGAGTTGAAATTGAAGCAAAACCTCCTGGAAAAAAACATAGCAGTATAGCTTTGCTTTCAGGTGGTGAGAAAACCCTTGTTGCTCTAACTCTTCTCTATGCCCTGTACAGTGTGAAACCTGCTCCTTTCCTTGTATTGGATGAAGTGGATGCTGCTCTTGATGATGTAAACACTTTAAGGTTTATAGAGCTTCTCAAAGAGCTTGCAGAAAAAACGCAAGTGATAGTTATTACCCACAATAAGCTTACAATGGAGGTAGCGGATATCCTTCATGGAGTAACGATGGAAGTTCCTGGAGTTTCCAAAATTGTTGGAGTTTCTTTCCATACTCTTGCAACTGCATAGCTTGTAATTACTTGAATTTTCTAATATATTACCCAAACACAACTCACCTTCTCGGACTTAGGAAGGGGTGCCTTTACGGTTCTTCCTAAGGATGATGGGAAGGGAGGCATAACCAACTTTAAGGAGGAAAGTAATGGAAGAAAGGGAAAGCCAGGCAAAAGAAGCTCAGGTAGAGCAGGAGTCTCAACCAAGGCCATCTGGTTCACACATTAGCATGAAAGAACTCCTTGAGGCCGGAGTTCACTTTGGCCATCAAAAGGAAAGGTGGAATCCCAAAATGAGCAGGTTCATCTTTACTGAGAGAAACGGGATTCACATCATTGATCTTCAGAAGACTTTAAAGGCTTTTGAAGAGGCTTACGATTTCATTTCAGACCTTGTGGCAAATGGAGGAAAGGTACTTTTCGTATGTACAAAGAAGCAGGGTCAGGATATCGTTAAGGAGGAAGCTGAAAGGTGTGGGATGTTCTACATTAACAAGAGGTGGTTAGGAGGAACTCTTACTAACTTTGATACTATACAGAAAAGCATTTTCAAGCTCAAGATGTTAAAGAAGATGGAAGAGGAAGGAGTTCTTGACAAGCTTCCAAAAAAGGAAGCGATGAAGCTTAGAAGAAAGAAAAATAAGCTTGAAGTTTACATTGGTGGTATTGAGGATATGAACCGCATACCTGATGCCCTTTTCATAGTTGATGTTGTAAGAGAAGAGATTGCAGTTTCTGAAGCAAGAAAAGCCGGTGTTCCAATTGTTGGCCTTGTTGATACAAATGCTGATCCGGACCTTATAGATTACCCGATACCTGCTAATGATGATGCGATAAGGGCTATAAAGCTTCTGACTTCAAGAATTGCAGATGCAGTTCTTGAAGGAAAGGCGAGGGCTGAGGCTGTTAAGATGGCTGAAGGTGAGGAGTTTGAGGAAGAATTCATCCCTGAAGAGTAATAGGAGGTAAAAATGGCTGATATATCCATGGAGCTTATAAAGGAGTTAAGGCAGAGGACTGGTGCAGGAGTAGTTGAGTGTAAAAAAGTTCTCCAGGAAACTGGAGGAGATGTAGATAAAGCGGTTGAACTTCTTAGAAAGAGGGGTGCTGCAAAAGCTGAAAAGAAAGCAGGAAGAGCAACGGCTCAAGGAGTTATTGCTTCCTACATACATGCTGGGGGTAAAGCAGGAGCACTTGTTGAAGTAAACTGTGAAACAGATTTTGTTGCTATGACTGAGGATTTCCAAAACCTTGCAAGGGAAATAGCCATGCAGGTTGTTGCAATGAGTCCAAAGTATGTATCTCCTGAAGAAGTTCCTGATGAAGTTATACAAAAGGAAAAAGAGATACTGAGAGAACAGGCGATATCTGAAGGCAAGCCTGAAAACGTGGTAGAGAAAGTGGTGGAAGGAAGACTTGCAAAGTTCTTTACTGAAAACTGCCTTCTTGAGCAGCCATGGATTAAAGACAGTACTAAGACGGTTGAGGATCTCATTAATGAGTATATTGCAAAGCTTGGAGAGAACATTAAGGTTAAAAGGTTTTGCAGGTTTCAGATTGGAGAGTAAATGGCTTTGAAGTATAAGAGGATACTTCTTAAGATAAGTGGAGAAGCACTTCAAGGGAAGGAACCTTACGGAATTGATCCTGAGTTTTTGAAGACATTAGCGGAGGAAATAAAAACTGTCGTTGATATGGGAGTTCAGGTTGCTATAGTCATTGGTGGTGGGAATATCTTTAGAGGTGTTTCTGGTGCTACAAAAGGGATGGACAGGGCTACAGCTGATTATATGGGAATGCTTGCAACTGTTATAAACGCTCTAGCTCTTCAGGATGCCCTTGAGAAGTTAGGCTTAAAAACAAGAGTTCAATCTGCCATTGAGATGAAAGAGATAGCGGAACCTTACATTAGGAGAAGGGCAATAAGGCATTTAGAAAAAGGGAGAGTGGTTATTTTTGCTGCAGGGACAGGAAATCCTTTCTTTACCACAGACACTGCTGCTGCCTTAAGAGCTGCTGAAATAAATGCTGATGTTCTCTTGAAAGCCACAAAAGTTGATGGTATATATACTGCTGATCCAGAGAAGGTTAAAGATGCCAAGAAGCTTGAAAAGGTTTCGTATAAGGATGTTATAACTAAAGGATTAAAGGTCATGGATTCTGCTGCAGTTTCACTTTGCATGGAGAACAGGATTCCGATTATAGTCTTTGACATTAGAAATAGAGGAAATCTTAAAAAAGTTGTTTTAGGAGAAAGCGTTGGTTCACTTGTTGAGGGGGAAAGACTATGATAGAGGAGCTTCTTAAGGATGCAGAAAGGAGAATGGAAAAAGCGGTTAAGGTTTTAAAGGGAGAGTTTGCCGGTTTAAGGACTGGAAGAGCTTCAACAGTTTTAGTAGAGGATATAAAAGTGGATTACTATGGTAGTGTTATGCCTCTTAAACAGGTAGCTCAGATTTCTGTACCTGAACCAACCCAAATATCGATACAACCCTGGGATCCTTCAGTTATTCCAGCGATAGAGAAGGCTATCAGAAACTCAGATATTGGAGCTCAACCCCAAACAAGCGGAAACGTGATTAGAATAAACCTTCCACCTCTCACAGAGGAGAGAAGAAAGGAGATAGTGAAGAAAGCTGGAAAGTTTGCCGAGCAGGCAAGGATAGCCATAAGGAATATCAGGCATGAGATTATGAAGGAGCTTGAAAGGGCAAAAAAAGAGGGAATTTCAGAGGATGAAGTAAAAAGAGCAAAGGACGAACTTCAAAAGATAACCAATAAGTATACAAAGCAGGTAGATGAACTCCTCTCGGCCAAAGAGGAGGAAATCCTGAGACTTTAGGAGGTGAAATATGGCTCACAAGATTGATCCGGAAGCTTGCATTGGATGTGGAGCATGTGCTTCTGTATGTCCAACAAATGCAATCCATCCAACAGACGATGGAAAGTATGAAATCACTGCTGATGACTGCATCGATTGTGGTGCATGTGTTGAAGTATGTCCAACTGATGCAATTAGCGGTCCAGAATCTTAATGTAAGGGGGGATTTTCCCCCTTCCTACTCTGGAGGTTATGTTGATCTCATTTAAGAAACGTCTTCTCACTCCAGGTCCAACAATTGTTCCTGAAAGGGTTCTTAAGGCTCTTTCAACTCCAACTGTTTATCACAGGTCACCTGAGTTCAAGTCCACATTTCTTGATGCGATTGAGCGGTTAAAGAGGCTTTTTAAAACCGAAGGGGAGCTTTTAATACTTTCCTCATCCGGAACCGGAGCTATGGAATCAGCGGTATCGAACCTCTTTAATCCCGGAGATGATGCTGTTGTTGTTGTTGGGGGAAAATTTGGTGAAAGGTGGAAACAGCTCTGTGAGGCTTACAGAGTAAACCCTATTGTGGTTGAAGTTGAATGGGGAAAAGCTGTTAATCCGGAAGAGGTAAAAAAGGCTATTTTAAGTAGCAGAAAAGTAAGAGGCGTTCTTGTTCAAATATGTGAAACTTCAACTGGAACCATCTATGACGTAAAAGGCATTGCTGATGTTGTTAAGGAGTTTGAAGATGTCATTCTCGTTGCAGATGGAATAACTGCAATAGGAGTTTATGATATTCCTGTTGACGATTGGGGAATAGATGTTGCGATAACCGGTTCTCAAAAAGCTTTGATGTGCCCTCCTGGACTTGCGATCATTTCCCTTGGGGAAAAGGCGGTAGAAAGGGTTTATAAGACAGAGAATGCAAGGTACTACTTTGATTTAAGAAAGGAGATTAAATCCCAATCTCAAGGGCAGACTGCTTATACATCTTCCGTAAACCTCGTTTTTGCCCTTAATGAAGCCCTTAAAATCATGGAAGAGGAAGGATTTGAAAACGTCTTTAAAAGACATGAGCTTTTGGCAAGGTGTATGAGGGAGGGTATTAAATCAATTGGCCTTGAATTGTTTTCAGAGTCTCCCGCAAACGGGGTAACTGCTGTTAAAGTTCCTGAAGGTGTTGATGGCCTGGAGCTTGTAAGAGTTGCAAGGGAAAGATATGGAGCAACCATTGCAGGAGGGCAGGAACATTTAAAAGGAAGGATTTTCAGGCTCTCTCATATGGGATATGTTGATGTATTTGATATCTTAATGGAGCTTGAGCTTGCTGAACTTGTTTTGAGCGATCTTGGCTATAAGGAATTTGAATTCGGTTCCTCTGTCAAAGCCGCACTGAAGGTTTTTAAGGGAAGTTGACATTGACAAAATAACAGTATATATTTCTCCACGCTCGGGCGGATAGCTCAGTTGGGAGAGCACCAGCCTTACAAGCTGGGGGTCACAGGTTCGATCCCTGTTCCGCCCACCACTCCCTCCCCTGGGGACGTAGTTCAGCTGGTTAGAACGCCGGCCTGTCACGCCGGAGGTCGCGGGTTCGAGTCCCGTCGTCCCCGCCACTCAATCCCTTCACCAATTACCTTAAAGTCTATATAATTCCTTAAAAATTTTAGGAGCTGTTCATTGGAGATTTACGTTAGAGATATCTACAGGCTTCCATCCGGGACTCAGTTTGAGGGATTTTTTGTAATAGAAAGCGTTGAGCAGAAAAAGCATAGAACCGGAGAACCCTACTTAAGGCTCGTTCTTTCTGATAAGACGGGAACTATAGGTGCTCTATGGTGGAAACCCCCAAGAGGTGAAGATCTGTCAAGGTTCAGAAAGGGTGACGTTGTCTTCGTTAAGGGTTATTCTGAGCTTTATCAGGGTAATGTTCAACCTAAGTTAACCTTCATAAGGGTAGCTCTGGAGGGTGAGTACCTTCCAGATAAGTTTATTTTAAAGTCAAAGTATGACATTGAGAAACAGTTTTTGCTTCTTAATGAAAAGGTTGAATCTGTGAGTAATCCTTACCTTAAATCCCTCCTTAAGCTCTTCTTTGGTGATGAGGAGTTTGTCAAAGCTTTCCTGCAGGCTCCGGGTGGGAAGATTGTTCATCATTCATCAATTGGGGGATTGCTTGAACATACCTTAGGTGTTGTTGAAATATGCGAAGTCGTTTCAAAAAGGTACAGAAGCATAGATAGGGACCTTCTGATAACTGCTGCCATTCTCCACGATATTGGTAAAGTTAGGGAATATGAGGTAAAGATTTCGATTGATAGAACAATTGAAGGTATGCTTTTAGGGCATCTTTACATCGGTGCTGACATGATCTCAAAGGCGATAGACAGAATTGAGGGGTTCCCGATGAGTTTAAGGACAAAGCTCCTTCACTGTATACTCTCTCACCATGGACAGTATGAGTACGGTTCGCCTAAAAGACCCAAAACCCTTGAAGCTGTTGCTCTTGCTTATGCGGACGCGCTCGATTCAAAGGTAAAGGGGTTTGAAGAGCATATAGAGAGGGAGCTTGGAGAGAGTAATAAAGGGTGGACAAAAAAACACTTTGCATTTGATGTTCCAATATACTTTGATGGTGAAATTAGCTATGAGGAGGAAGGTTGAAGAAGCTAACTTATAAAGCCTCGGGGGTTGATATTGAGGCTGGCGAGAAGCTTGTTGATAGAGTTAAGACCTTTGCGAAGAGGACTTTTGATAGGAACGTCCTTTCAGGAATTGGGGGATTTGGTGCCGGGTATTTGGTTCCGAAAGGTTATAAAGAACCTGTATTGGTTTCAGGAACTGATGGAGTAGGAACAAAGCTTAAGGTTGCTCAGATGGCTAACATTCATGACACTGTGGGCATCGATCTTGTTGCAATGTGTGTAAACGATATCGTTACTGTTGGTGCTAAACCTTTGTTTTTCCTTGATTACTTTGCAACCGGGAAACTATCAGTTGATGTTGCAGAGAAAGTTATCTATGGAATAGCTAAAGGTTGTGAAATTGCTGGGTGTTCTCTTATTGGAGGTGAGACTGCAGAGATGCCCGATTTTTATCCTGAAGGGGAATACGATCTTGCAGGTTTTGTTGTTGGTATAGTTGAAAGGGACCTTTACATATCCGGAAATGATATTGTAGAGGGAGATGCTGTTGTTGGGATTGCTTCATCTGGTATTCACAGCAACGGTTATTCTCTTGTCAGGAAATTGTTTTTTGAAGTTTTAAAGCTTAAGGTTGAAGATTATGTTGAGGAGCTCGGATGTAAGGTTTCAAAAGAGCTTCTTAAACCCACAAGAATTTACGTTAAGTCTATTTTGAACCTTTTAAAATCTGTTAGGGTTAAAGGAATAGCTCACATCACGGGTGGTGGAATTCCCGGAAATCTTGTAAGAGTAATTCCCAGGAACGTTAACGCTGTTGTGAAACTTAATTCATGGGAAATTCCAGCCATTTTCAAGTTCATAAAGGAGAAAGGGGATGTTCCTGATGTAGAGATGTATAGAACGTTCAACATGGGCATTGGGATGTGTGTAATCGTTTCCAATGAAGATGTTGAAATTACAAGAACTATCCTTGAGGAAAACGGTGAGAAAACATACTTGATTGGTGAAATTAGAAGAGGAGAAGGGAAAGTTATTCTGGAGTAAGTTATGAAAATAGCAGTTCTTGCATCAGGAAGAGGTTCAAACTTTGAGGCAATAGCAAAAGCAGTAAAATTCGGAAAGATTAAGGCTGAAATTTCTGCTCTTGTTGTTGACAAGAGGAATGCTGGCGCTATTGAAAGGGCAGAAACGTTCGGTATAAATTGGATATTTGTTGATCCAAAGGGTTTCCCATCAAGAGAGGATTACGATAGAAAGCTTATCTCAATTCTTGAAAAGCTTGAAGTTAATCTCGTTTGTCTTGCAGGTTACATGAGAATAGTTACTCCCCCTTTTGTTGACGCTTTTAAGAATAGAATAATGAACATTCATCCAGCTCTTCTCCCCTCCTTTCAGGGTTTAAATGTTCACCAGAGGGCTATAGAGTACGGCGTTAAAGTTTCAGGTGCAACGGTTCACTTTGTTGATTACGGTACAGATACAGGTCCCGTTATTGTTCAGGCAGTTGTTCCGGTCTCTCCAGATGATGACCCGGAATCCCTTGCGGCTAAGGTTTTGAAATTTGAACACAGGATATACCCTCAGGCTGTTAAGTGGTTTGTTGAAGGGAGGATATCTGTTGAGGGGAGAAAAGTGACAGTAAGGGAAGCTGATTACACTTCACTTCCGGTTGTTCCTGCTTTAGAGGACTTTTAGATGCTTATTTTTAATCCAATTGAAGGTGCAGATATTGTTGCGGTTTCCATTATTTTTGAAAGGGGTTCAAGTTCGGAAGAACTTGAGAAATCAGGTATTGGTTTTTTAAGTCTCAGGTGTGGTTTGAAGAGGTCTAAAAGCTTGAGTAAACGTCAGGTTTCACGAATGCTTGAAAGGTTCGGGTCTCCTTTAATTCCTGATGTTTCTCACGATTTCTCCTCCATAGTCTTTCAGGTTGTTCCAGATGGGATTGGCTGTTATTTGAGCGTTTTGAAGGAACTTTTATTTGAATCAGAATTTGAATTGGAGGATTTTGAGGTAGAGAGAAATCTGCTAATTGCATCTGCTCTTTCAAGGTATGAAGATACGTTCTCCTATGGTATGGAAAAGTTCATACAGTTTTCGTTTAAGGGAACTCCCTATCAAAACATTCCATATGGAATTGAGAGTTCTCTTTCAAATATCTCTTTTGAAGAAATTAAGAACAGGTATAAGGATATAACGTCTTCATTCTGCATAGTTTCTGTTGCGGGAAAGATAAGTGATTTCGTTGAAAGGGAAATTTTAGATTTCTCAAATCTTGTAAATAGCAGTAGGAAAGCTTTGAGGCTTTTTGATGCACCTATCAATTCTGTGGATGAAGGGAGATTTTATCGTAAAGGTGCAAAGCAAAGCTTGGTATTAGTTGGTTTTGAGGCAGAACCGGTAGCGCATGATAATTACCTAACCTTAAAGCTTCTTAATACCATTGTTGGAGAGGGGTTTAACTCTTTAATGTTTAGAGAGCTAAGGGAGAGAAGAGGACTTGCCTATTCAACAGGGTCTTTTCTCATTTCAAGAAGATCAACAGGAAGGTTTGTCATGTACATCTTTTCATCTCCAGAAAAGGAAAGCGTTGCAGAAAGGGAAATGTTCAGTTTAATTGAGAGAATTCCCGAACTGATAGATGGAGCTGCTCTTTCAAGGGCAAAGGGCTTCATAGAGGGGATATCTGCTATAGAGAGAGAGTTAAGGTTAAAAAGAGCTTGGTATCCTGCCTGGTGGGAAGTTATGGGAAGAGGTTATAAATTTGATGAAACGTATATTGAGATGGTAAATGATATCAGTTTGGAGGAAGTTAGGAGTTTGGCTTCGTCCTTAGTGAGTAAACCATATCACAAGGTGGTTATTTCAGGTGAGTAGTATCTTTCTTGTTAGTGCATGTCTTGTTGGATTTAACTGTAAGTATAACGGGAATAACAACTACTGTGAACCATTGGTTGAGCTCTTTAAGTCTGGAATGGTGGTTCCAATTTGCCCTGA
>CAZJFY010000010.1:14228-15713 GCA_964545225.1 uncultured bacterium
GTGAACCATTGGTTGAGCTCTTTAAGTCTGGAATGGTGGTTCCAATTTGCCCTGAACAACTTGGAGGTCTTCCAACTCCAAGAGAACCTTCAAAGATAAAGGGTGGAACAGGTTTCGATGTTTTAGATGGAAGAGCCCAAGTTGTAACAGTTAATACCGGCAGTAATGTAACGGAGAACTTTTTAAGGGGAGCGAGAGAGGCTTTAATGGCAGCTGAACTGTTAAATCCCAGAGCATGTATAATGAAGGAGAAAAGCCCGTCATGTGGCGTTGAAAGGATATACAGATTTGAATCCGATGATTTGATATCAGGAATGGGAGTTACTTCTGCCCTTCTTTTCCAAAAAGGTTATAAAATTGTAAGTTCAGAAAACCTTGAACAGATATATAAGTACTTAAAGGAGATTGAATGAGTAGGTTACCTACACTCAAGATTGCGCATTTGCAACCAAAGTATCCAATAATTCAAGGTGGGATGGGAGCGAAAGTCTCTCTCCACAGATTGGCCTCAGCAGTTGCCAAAGCTGGTGGGATTGGAGTTATATCTGCGGTCCTGCTCCATGAAAAGGATAGAACTAAACCTAAAACGCCTTTCTGTAAGGGTAGGGACATTACAGAACTTGGTTTACAGCCTTATCACTACGCTCATGAGCTTGCCAGAGAGATAAAGCTGGCAAAGGAAATTGCTCCAGACGGTATTGTTGGTGTGAACATAATGTATGCACTTACCCATTTCTATGAGCTTTTAATGACATCAATAGATGCCGGTGCTGATCTCATCATTCAGGGAGCAGGTTTCGGAAAAGACGTTTTCAAGATATGTAACCTGTTTGAGGTGCCCCTTGTTGAAATTGTTTCAACGCCAAAAGGAGCTGCTCTTTCTGAAAGGTTAGGTGCTTCTGCTGTAATTGTTGAAAGTGGTGAAGCTGGAGGTCATCTTGGGACAATGGATAGGTTGTGGGATATTCTTCCAGGTATAGTCAATTCTGTAAAGAGAATTCCAGTTATTGCAGCTGGTGGAATATTTGATGGAAAAGACATGGCTAAAGCTTTTGAACTTGGAGCAAAAGGAGTCCAGATAGCTACAAGGTTTATAGCTACTTATGAATGTGATGCAGATGAGAAATTCAAGGAGTATATAATTAAAGCGAAATCTGAAGATTCAATATACATAAAGAGTCCTGTTGGTATGCCAGCTCATGCAGTCAGGAATCCCTTTACAGAAAGGCTGGAAAGGGAAGGAAGAATTCCTCATACCTGTAAGTATAACTGTTTGAAAGCCTGTTCTGGTGCAAGTTCAATTTACTGCATTGCGGATGTCCTTTTGGATTCTGTAAGTTGGGATATTGTGAATGGTCTTATCTTCTCAGGGAGTAATATTGGAAGAATTAATAAAATGTATCATGTTGACGAGCTGATAGAAGAACTTGTTGGAGAATGTGAAAAGGAACTTGAAAGGAGAAACTTAAACTTTGGAGGTGAATC